>NZ_JARJMS020000050.1:0-50930 GCF_029335995.1 Thermosynechococcus sp. Uc | reverse complement strand
TCTAGCAGTTGGACTTTGTATTCTAATATGCCCATAGGCTTCCACTGCGTCGAAATCCAATTTCTGAGTGAATTGAGTAGGCGGTTTTCGGCTGTAAAGGTGGTTGCTTCTGGCGTCAGGGTAGATAGAGCTTCAAAAATCGGTGTTAACTCTGGGGCAGAGACAAATTCTGCCCACTGCCGGCCAATGACTTGCTGGGGCGATCGCCCGACTGCTCGACAAAAGGCTTGGTTAGCAAAGGTAATGGTGGTCGTGGGGGTAGAGCGCACCACAAAATCGGTTTGGGCTTGAAGAATCTCGTGGTACCGATTGGCTTGAGTTTGCAAATAGTTGGCGAGAATGCGCTGCTCAATTTCCTGCTGTTTGCGATCGCTAATATCAATGTAAGCAGCAAGGCTACCCACCACTTCCCCTTGAGGGCTGAGAAGCGGGATGCCGTACACTTCAAGGCTAATTCGCTGTGATGAGGGTTGTTGCACGTCGAGTTCCACAGGGCCAACACAGACCCCTTCAAGAGCTAAGATGGCTGGCAGCTCTTCCTTGGGATAGGGGCGATCGCTATCGCAAACATAGAGTTTGATGTTTGCCTGAATTTGGGCACAGGGGTAGTTTGGCTCAGTAAAACCCAGTAGCTTTCGTCCCCGTGGGTTGGTGTACACCAACTCTCCCGACAGGTTATACAGGCAAATGCCTAGGGGCAGCGCCTCGAAGAGGGTCTCCAAGTAGTGCTCGATTTCCTCCCCAACAAGCTTTTGCAGAACATGAATGAGACCACTGTTTTCCAAAGTAACCCCAGGCAAGGGAAAAAGATTTGACATAGGAATAACGCCAAGAAATCTTGGGGAGGAACACTCAACATATTGCCTGATATTCTAATATTTTAATTGGTGCCACAGCTTGACTATAGTTATGGGGGCAACCAGTTGGTCACACAATTATTAAAAATTTAAGTAAATTAAAGCCAATATACCCTATTACAACCCGGTTCAGATTTGGCGAATAGCGCTTTACCCAGTGACAGCAACGACCCCTCTAGCCAAAACAGTGCTCCACTTTACCCTGGCGAGCAGGAGTGGATTCCGGTTTGGCACAAACGGCCACACTTAAAACGCCGCCGCTCAAAGATACCATTGGTCTGTTGCCTAGGTTGTGTTCCTGCTTTAAATCGTGGCTGCTTTCTTCAGCAACTATTTTTGCAATGACCCCCGTTTTGGGCATTTAGCCATTTGGCATACAAATCAGGTCGCCGTTGACGAGTGCGTTCAATTTGTTGCGCCCGTCGCCATGCCGCAATTTCCCCGTGGTGACCGGAAAGCAAGACCGGCGGCACTGACCAACCTCGAAATTCCGCAGGTCGAGTGTAGTGGGGATAGTCCAGCAGGCCGTCTTCAAAGCTCTCTTGGTGGAGGGAGGCAGCTTTGCCCACAGTGCCTGGCAAGAGTCGCAGTACGCCATTGAGAATGACAAGGGCGGGAATTTCACCACAGGTAAGAACAAAGTCACCAATGGAGATTTCCTGGGTTACCAGGTGCTCAACAACCCGCTCATCTACCCCCTCATAGTGACCACACAGGATCACCAACTGATCTCGCTCCTGTGACCAGTGCCAAAGATGTTGTTGGGTGAGGGGTTCTCCTTGGGGGGTAACATAAATTACTTCACGGCGGGGTAAACAGGGCAGGGATTCCACGGCGGCAAAGAGGGGTTCAGGCTTCATAACCATGCCGACACCACCGCCATAGGGTTCATCATCCACCCGCTGGTGCTTATCGGTACTGAACTTGCGAGGATTGGTCAAGACCACCTCAGCAATCCCCCGCGCCAAAGCCTTGGCCATTAGGCCGCTGCTGAGGGGGGAGGCAAAGAATTCGGGAAAAAGGGTAATAATGTCAAAGCGCATCACTGACGCCGGCAAGACAGGGAACCGTAGTAGGCAAGGGCACGCAATTGGCTAAGGGTACAGAGCTGCTCTTGTTTCCACACTTGCTGTGCCTCTGGAGCAGGTGGGGGGGCTGCAACACCAAAGAGTTGATAAATCAAGGAGGGGCGATCGCGCCGTAACCGCACAACGGCATAGTTCCCCTCCCTAAGATTAGCGGCTTTTGCCAAAGCATTTAGAGCTTCAGGGCGACTCAGGGTGCCATCAATGAGGCCATACTGTTTGGCTTGATCGTTGCTGAAGATCATAGCTCCCATTTGATTGCGGATGACTTGCGGCGAAATGCCGCGGGCTTGGGCAACATGGGCAACAAATTTAGCGTACTCTTGCTCAAGACCCCTTTGTAGGACAGCTATTTCCTCAGGGGTGAGGCGGCGGAAGGGGTTACCCACATCTTTGCTGCGACCAGCACTGAGGGTGCGCTCTTCAATGCTGTTGGCAGTGACGCCCCCCTGAAGTAGGCCATGATTGAGGCTGGTGGGGCGATTGTAATAAAGTACACTGGGGCCGAGAATGCCAATACTGCCAATCATGCTGCCGTAATCCGCGTAGATCCGATCTGCCGTCACCATAGCCCACACCCCCCCGGAGGCAGCAATGCCCTCAATAAAGGCATAGACTGGTTTTTGAGTAGCTTTGCGATAGGTTTTAATGCCCTCGGCGATCGCCTGCGCGCCAAAGATGGTGCCACCGGGCGTGCTGATATTAAGAAAGACGGCTTTAATCGTTTTATCCTGAGCAGCATCTGCCAACTGCTGCTGCACTTCATAGCCGTAGGTGACGCCCACAAGGGGAGCAAAAAACATGTCCTCGTTGTTTTGCGGACTGCCCAGAATAGGACCCACAATGTCAATGCTCAGAATGCGATCGCGACTCGTTTCTTTGCCGCTGATGTGCTCGTAGGGACTGGTTTCACTGGCGGGCGCTAACAAGACTCCAAGAAGGGCAAACAAGACCGTGGCACTCAAGCCCACTACCCCCAGTGTGAAGAAGAATGTCAGTGTGCCAAAGAAAATCACGCCACAGCGGTGAAACACACTGGGCCAAAAAGGGGGAAGTGAACGGGTCATAGAGAAGGAGGGGGTTTGGGTATAATCTGAAAAGTTTTTCAGTCAAGTGTTTTACTTATTTTAGCTGTAGTCTGGAGTGTCCCCCTCACAACCCATCCTTGCCGTGTTGACCTGTCACAATTCTGTTGCGAGGTAGGTTCTCTCTACTAATGAAGCCCTCAATGACCGCTGAGCAGTATCTCAATCACCCCACCTTTGGCTTACTCTATGGGGTCTGTCCTTTAGATGAACATCGGCAACTGTTTACAACGTTGTATGCACAGCGGTTGTTCTTCATTGTCACCCAAGGCCCCCAAGGGATGAAGTTTGAGTCCATTAGTCGCACTGATGCGCGGATGCTCATTGAACAGCGGTTGCGATCGCTCCGCCGCCTAGGCAAAACTGCTGAATATCAAGCTCTAGAGGCCATTCATCGGCAAGCTTTCCTGTAGAGAAACACCTCCTATGCGTCCAAAGACATGGCAAATCAAAGAAGTGGCTGAGCAGTTGCAAATTCATCCGCAAACGCTGTACTACTACGAACGCATTGGTCTATTGCCGCCGCCCCACCGCACACCAACGGGCTATCGCCAATTTACTGAGGTGGACCTCGAGCGCTTGCAATTTATTCAACGGGCAAAGGCTCTAGGATTTCGTCTCAAGGAAATTCGTCAGATGCTAGCTCTGCGGGAGCAGCGCACGCTCACCTGTTTTACTGTCTATGAGCAACTGCAACAGAAAATTGCTGCCATTGAAGGCCAGATACTGGAATTGCAAGCACTCAAAAAGGAACTAGAAAATCTCCTTCAGGAATGTCACAGCCGCCTTAGGGAAGTGACGACCAATCATGCCTGTACCCTTTTGGAGGAGTCTGAAAAATCAGCCCTAAGCACACCGCCAGTCGCCGATACTCCTGAATTTTGGCATGCAAGCAGTCAATAGAGCCATGGCTTTTACGCCAGTTAGGGTAATTTAATTCCCGCTAAGGCCACTTAGCTTTTACGGTGGCAAGCACCACATGGTATTGGACCAAGCTTAAGTCGCTTCAGTGGGTTCCTAGGTCGAGTGCGTATCCGCTGCTCCTATCTCCACAGGCGTCACTTGCGGCATACCCTACCCTAGATCGGCATGGTTGTGGCCGACAGCAAGATTGTAGAACAGCTACGCCGTTCGCCCTATCCAGCAGTACGGCGGGGCTTGCCACGCACCCGGTCAACACCATCTAGCTACCATAGATGCCCTTATCATTCCGTTGGAAGAGATTTTTAATGTGCTCCCATGCTTTAACAAGGGCATTTTTTTCATCGTTGAACTCTTTCAAGGCCTCGTTGTAGGCTTGAACAAACTTAGACTGAGCCGCTGCTGACAAATCTGCACGCACCTCTGGAGAAATGTCCTCAGGTCCAGACAACAGCCCCTCAGGTTGACGCGGAATCTGCATCTCAGTAATTGCAGCCTCTTGACCGCCAGCGGATTGCAAGAGGAGAAAAATTTCCCCCGCCTTTTCCTCAGGAACTTCGACCACGAGTAAAAATTCCCCCGCCTGTACCCGTGTTTGATAAATGGCTGCTTTGTCTTGCGGCATCCCCAAAGAGATCAGCACCGAGCCCAACCCAGCGCCCAAAGCACCATAGAGTGCCCCACTGGTGGCTCCCAACAGAGCAGCCGCCAGCGGTCCTGCGGCCGCAACAACACCGATAAAAGGAATGAAGAGAACGCCAACCCCTGTCAGCAGACTGAGCAGTGAACCAAAAATAGAGCCGTAGAGAGCGCCCGTGGTGACCCCATCCAAGATAATATCTTTCTTAGTAATAAATCCAGTAATACGGGCTTCCGATTGAAAATTGCGACCAATGATTGAGATATTTTCCTTGGGAACACCGCGATTCAAGAGCCGTTCGATTGCTTCTTTGACGTTGGCCTCTTCCTTGAACGTGGCAGAGACACATTTGGTTGGCGGTTGAGTAAAAGTAGTGCTCATAGATAGATTCCCTCAACAGAACAGGCCGCTTCCCTGACATTGTCCATTCTGGAACACCTTGAAACACCAGCCGACTGGACTGATCCGATGACCGACCACCTGTACAGCCCTTTAGTATAGGATACGCTGAGAATGGCAATCTTTCCCCCAGTGGTTTTCATGGTTTTATGGGGCATGCTGTTTTCGTGAACAGGGCTGTTTATGGATAACCCACCGAGATGTTTCCACGAAATTTTTCAAACAAAACGTAATACAATCTTGCCATCATGTTTTTGGTAACAGGACTGTTACCGTTGATAGGATTCAAAGAAGGGGTACACCATCGTGGGACTATTTAGTCGGCTATCACGAGATATCGGCATTGACTTGGGCACAGCCAACACCCTAGTTTATGTATCTGGACGGGGTGTGGTTTTAGAGGAACCCTCCGTTGTTGCCATTGACCAAAACACTAAACAGCCCCTTGCCGTTGGTACTGAAGCGAAACGAATGCTAGGTCGGACGCCGGGTAACGTGGTGGCCGTACGGCCACTGCGCGATGGTGTAATTGCCGACTTTGAGCGCGCTGAACTCATGCTCAAGCATTTTATGCGCCAAGTGCACGGCGGTAAGAATTTGTTTGCTCCCCGTGTGGTCATTGGTATTCCCAGTGGGGTGACGGGTGTGGAACGCCGCGCTATTGAGGATGCGGCTCGAGGGGCAGGAGCGCGGGAGGTGTATTTAATTGATGAACCCGTAGCCGCTGCCTTTGGCGCGGGTTTGCCGGTGGAAGAACCAACGGGCAACATGATTGTAGATATTGGCGGTGGAACGACAGAGGTGGCGGTTCTGAGTTTACAGGGCACCGTTTTGAGTGAATCCGTCCGTGTTGCCGGAGATGAAATTTCTGAGGCAATCGTCCAATATTTGAAAAAAGTGCACAACCTAATTATTGGCGAACGCACAGCTGAAGAAATCAAAATTCGCATTGGCTCTGCCTATCCCAACGACAGCTATGACACTGAGTCTATGGAGGTGCGAGGACTACATCAACTCTCTGGGCTGCCCCGCACAGTAGTGGTCAAAGCTGAGGAAATTCGGGAAAGCATGGCAGAACCCCTCTCGGCTATTATTGAAGCAATCAAGCGTACTCTTGAACGGACGCCTCCAGAACTGGCTGCAGACATTGTGGATCGTGGTATTATGCTGGCGGGGGGAGGAGCCTTGCTGCGGGGCTTAGATACGCTGATTAGCCATGAAACAGGCATTGTTGTCCATGTAGCAGCAGATCCCCTGCGCTGTGTTGTTATGGGCACTGGTCGGGTGCTAGAAAACTTCAAGGACTTAGGCCGTGTCTTTTCCACCCAACCCTCGGTCATTGGTTAAGGATCAACAGCCATGGCGTTTTTGCTGCGCTGGTGGGGACGATATGCAGGGAGTGTCCTCCTTGCGGCCTTAGTGCTCACGAGTGCTTGGATCTTGCGTGAGACGAATGGGGCAGCAATTCGTGAACTGTACCGTCTTCTCAATCTGCCCTTTCAAGGTTCCGTAGAAGATCAGCAGACTTTGATCCAAGCGCGCACGTGGCAACTGGAGCAGCAACTAGCAGCCGTCCGCGCAGAAAACCAGCGGTTGCGGCAACTGCTGAAAGCACCGATGCTGCCTAATTGGGAAGGCTCTATTGTACCGGTGATTGGCCGGAGTTCCGATCAGTGGTGGCGATCGCTCCTCTTAGGGGCAGGCAGTCGTCAAGGTCTGACCATTGGCTCGGTGGTGGTAGGCAATGGTGGCCTTGTGGGACGCATTACGAGTATTACTCCCAATACCAGTCGGGTGATGTTACTCACCGATCCTGCCAGTCGAGTGGGGGTCGTGGTGGGTCGGACGCGGCAAATGGGGATTCTGCGGGGACAATTGAATCAGCAGGTGATCGTGGAGTTTTTGGAGAAAGACCCCAAGGTACAGCCCAAGGATGTCCTTTATACCTCCGCCCTCAGCAGTCTCTATCCAGCCGGCATTCCCGTGGGAGAAGTCCAATCGGTGGAACTGAGCGATCCAACCCGTCCCCATGCCACGGTTATTCTCGGTGCACCGATTGATCGCCTTGAGTGGGTGACGGTCATTCCCTATGCTGAACCGACAGACACATTTACAGCGAACTAGCCTCAACTGGCTGATTATAATTGGCTCTGTGGGACTTTGTGCCCTATTGACCTTTATTCACTTACCTAACTTGCGGCTATTGGTACCAGACTGGTTTTTAATTTGGGTCGTTGTCTGGAGTGTCAAGCGAGCGTGGCGGCAAGGCCTACTAGCAGGTATTGCCCTCGGTTGGATTCAGGATGGTTTAGTGGCTGCTCACCCTAGCCACGCCGTCAGTTTAGCTTTGGTGGGGGTGCTGACCGCCTTAATGCAAAAGCAGCGCTTTGTTTCTGAGGATTTTATTTCCGTTGCTCTGATTACCTTTGCAATGGCCATTGTACAGCAAACGGTCATCGCAATCCAAATGAGCCTTGTCAGTGGTTTTCCTCTCGAAGAGATCTGGCAACACCATCGGCAGGTGGCACTTGGCTCGGCCATCATGAGCAGCCTTTGGGCACCCCTGATCTATGCCCCCTTGAATCGCTGGTGGACGTGGTTGCAAGAGCAAGGGTAGAGTGAGATCTGCGTTAAGGGCGAAAATTACCCAGAAGACCCATAAAGCCCTCCTGTTGCTTCAGCATCTGGTTGAGTTTGCGCAAATCGAGATTAATAGTTTCCCCCGGATAATTTTTCAGCAAAGAGATCACACTCAATCCCTCAGGGGAAGCAGCGGCGCTCAGTAGAGCACCTCGAAGAGCCACTTCCCCAGCAGTATCAGGTCGGATGATAATCTGAGAGAGCTGTTTGAGTAATTCTTTGCCAATGGGACTGGCCAGAATGGCATCTACCTGCACAACATTAAAGGGCAATCGTATGCCCAAGAATTCAATGAGCTTGGCTTGGTCATCTTTGGGAACCAGCCGCATCAATGCCCGCAATTCTCCAGTCGCTTCTTGAGTGGATACAAATTCCTCAAGCTCCGAGATGGGGAAGGAGCGCTGAAAAGGAGCATAGGTGAGGGAGATAAAGTCAGCCGCTTTAGCAGGGGCGGTGAAAAGAGCACCAACGGGTAGTGCCAGTGCTAATAACCAAGGAGAAAGACGCTTCAACATAGGGGATCAACTCCAAAATCACTTTAGTACAAACGTTGGATTGCACCGCTAGCAGTATAGCAGTGAAAATAGAGCTTGCTGGCTCTCTTTAACTTATCCCTAACGTGGAGTGAACGGTTAGTGATTTTAGATGTAAATTAAACGAATGAGCGTTTGGCAACAGGGCGCCACCATTGAGTTAACAATTGATTCCTTAAACCACACGGGGGAGGGGGTAGGGCGCTGGCAGGATCGCGTGGTCTTTGTGGCAGATACGGTTCCGGGCGATCGCCTGCGGGTGCGATTGACCCATGTCAAGCGGCAATATGCCCACGGCAAAGTCTTGGAGGTGGTGCAGCCCTCGCAACAGCGGGTGCGTCCAAGTTGCATTGTGGCCGATAAGTGTGGCGGCTGTCAGTGGCAGTGTGTGGCTTACGCCTCTCAATTGGCAGCCAAGGAACAGCTAGTTAAGGAGGCGATCGCCCGCATTGGTCATCTGCAACCACAAACCTTTTTGCCGATTTTGGCAGCCCCTAGCCCCTTTGGTTATCGCAATAAAGTTACCTACCCCCTCGGTCGGCGCCATGGTCGGGTAGTTGCGGGCTATTACCAAAAAGGCTCCCATCGCCTAGTAAATCTAAATCAATGTCCGGTGCAAGATCCGCGCCTCAATCCCCTGCTGGCCGGACTAAAGCAAGCGCTACAGCCTTGGCCAATCTATAATGAGCACACCCATGAATCGGGGTTTCGCCACCTGAGTTTGCGCATTGGTCAGCGCACAGGGGAGCAGCTCATTACCCTTGTCCTTGCTGGGGCATTGCCCCCTGACTTACAGACACAGGCAGAAACCTGGTTAGACCAATTTCAGGAGGTGGTGGGGGTCTGTGTCAACTTCAATGATCAGGTGGGAAATTGCATCTTTGGCAGAACCACAGAGGTACTTGCCGGCCGGCCCTACATTTGGGAAGAGCTAGCAGGGGTGAGGTTTCAGATTGCTTCAACCACATTTTTCCAGGTCAACACGGCACAAGCGGAGCAGTTGGTTACTGCGCTGCGAGAGTGGATTGCGCCAAGGGGTCACGAGCGACTAGTGGATCTTTACTGTGGGGTGGGGACGCTGAGCTTACCCCTTGCGGATGCTGTGGCTGAAGTGATTGGTGTTGAAGCGCATCCTGCCTCAGTTCAACAGGCGATCGCAAACGCTCAACACAATGGTATTGACAATGCTGCCTTTTTCTGTGCCAGAGCAGAAGAGTGGCTGCCCCAGTACGATCAGGCGGTGGATGTGCTGATTCTTGATCCACCGCGCAAGGGGTGCGATCGCCCTGTTCTTGAGGCCATCCTCCACAACCGTCCCCCCCGCATTCTCTATGTAAGTTGTCATCCCGCCACCTTAGCCCGGGATCTCGCCCACCTCTGCCACAGCGGTGCCTATCAACTGGTTAAAATTCAGCCCCTCGATATGTTTCCGCAAACAGCCCATGTGGAAACTCTTGCTTTACTAACCGCTTCCTAGGGCGTTGTTATCTCTAGGGGGCTGGATTGGCGTCCTTTGAAACATCTTGGCAAACATCTGACTAACATAGGCTTGGCCATAGACGACCGTGGTCTTAGGTGTTGCCGGAGTTGTTGTATCGGCTGGAGCCATTGGTGAGTTGGCCCGATCATCGGACGGAGAGACTACAGAGTCTTGCTGATCTTGCGGGGAAGTCTCTGACAGATCGGCGGTTGCTGGTGACTCCTGCCAAGGATCTTTAACAGCAGTGACACTCTCTTGGAGGTGACTGGTTTCTGTGGGGGGCTGCCAACGGCGACTTCTATCGCCAAGAAGGGATCCTGCAGCCACAACTGCACCGGCAGGAATAGTTGTTTGCATCACAGTCGTACTGGCGCCAATACAGGCATGGGGTTCTACAGTAACTGCCCCAATCAGCAGGACTCCCGCGCCAATGTTGACCCCTTCACCAATTTCAATAGTGCCACCGTGGGCATGAATCACACTGCCCATACCAATGCAGACACCTGCCGCAATCCGAATTGAAGCCCCTGGTTCTGCCCAAAGTAGCACGCCGGGTGCCAAAACAGCCTGGGGATCTACTACCACATCACCGACAATACGAACTGCCGGTGAAGGGGGCAGGGCTAAGGGCGGCAGGGGCATTGGGGCACCTCACAGGGAGGGCTACTTAGGAGCCTGTTGGAGCGGGATTTCGGCCACCCGCTGCTTACCGGCTGGGTTAATACCAATCAGCCGTACGTACTCGCCACTGTACTCTTGAAGGCAAGCCTCAATGACAGCCAAGGCTTCATTGAGATTTTTAGCCTCAATGCGAGGGCCACTATACCATGAATTGGTGCGATAGCGGCGGGCATCCACGTGTTCTAGGGCAAGGGTGTAACCTTGTTGCAATAGCTGGCGTACTTGTTCGACAACCTCTTGACTCAGACGGTGGCTACTAGTGCTCCCTTGACTAGAGGCAGTTGGGCGTGATGCAAATCCTTGACCATGGGTGCTACTGCCATTACTTGCGGCTTTGCCATTGGGACGGTGAATAATTCTTTCTAGTACCCGCTGCTTGGCCTTGGGATTGACACCCACGAGGCGGACATAGTCTCGCTGGTGCTCCGCAAGGAAAGCACCGAGGTCATTGATTTGTTGTGCAGAGGTAATTTTGATACCGCTTTGCCAAGAACTGGTACGGAAGCGACGCTGATCGGCATACTCGGTGGTCACTTGGCAGCCTTGGCGCAATAGGTCTTGAATTTGGTTCAACAGATCGGCGCTGAGAACGGTTTCACTGTTGCCAGAACTGGCTGAAACATGGCTAGCAGCCGCTGGAGTTGGTGCTTTTGGGGCGATCGCCACCGCACCATCGGGTCGCTGAATAATTTGTTCAAAGACGCGCCGCTTTTGCTTTTGATCAATACCAATCAAGCGCACATATTCTCCAGCATGTTCTTGGAGGCAGGCTTCAAGGGCAGCCAGCACTTCGAGTTCCTGTTTCGACTGAATGGGGGCACAACTAGTCCAGGAACTGGTGCGATAGCGGCGGGCATCGGCGTGCTCTGTGCCAATTTGGTAGCCCTGCTGAAGTAACTGCCGCACCTGCGCCACCACCGAGGCATCAAGGGAACCCACTGGGGCTGCACTCCCCATTGCACTGGGACGAGAGCTACTGGCAGTCCCCACCGCGGCTTGACGAGGGCGTTGAATAATTTCCTCAAAAACGCGGCGCTTCGCTTTGGGATCGACGCCAATCAGGCGCACATATTCGCCTTCATGCTCCTTTAATAGCTGGGCAAGCGCCGCCATCACTTGAGACTCCTGCCGTCCCGTCAACGTTGGGCCACTTTGCCAAGAGCTAGTGCGATACCGCCGCGCATCGGCATATTCCAAACTGATTTGGTATCCCTGTTGCAACAACTGGCGGACATGAGTCCCATAATCTGCGGTCATAGTGTTCTTTTCCCCGGTGAGCGTTTCAACATGTAGGATGGGCGGGTCTTCTCGACGCTGGAGTTCATTCCGAATCGGGGCAATACAGGCAATATTCTCAGCACAGTGGTACCCCGATAGCAGCGCTTCATTGATGCCAACCACGTGCTGGGCAAAGTGAATATCAGACTCTTCCACATTGGGCAGGCGATCAGCTTGCTGCTGCGTCGTGATTACCATTCCCGAAGGTACATATTTGCCTGGTGGAATCTCCACATCTTGGATGAGGACGTGCATCATCACCACGCAGCCCGCACCAACCCGTGCATTAAAGACCGTTGAACGAAAGCCAATAAAACAGCCATCACCAATGTAGGCAGGGCCATGGATCAAGGCCATGTGGGTAATCGAGGCATTGTTACCGATCCAAACAGAATATTCTTGACCATCATCGCCAATCACCCGCCCCTGCTGGAGGCCATGGATGACAACGCCATCTTGAATGTTGGTGCGGGAACCAATATAGAAGGGCGTTCCTTCATCGGCACGAATGGAAGTACCGGGTGCGATGTGAACATAATCCTTGATGCGAACATCGCCGATGAGGTTACTAAAAGAGTGGACATAAGCCGTGGGGGCAATCTCTGGCTCCGCTAAATCCCTAGACCACGGCGTTGGAGGTGCCGCATAGCTTTGAACCGCCATAGGGAGAAGTCTCCAATGCTAATACTGGGTGCGCTTGCTGTAGAGCAAATAGTTATCCCGACTTACGGTGTCAATAATGGCAACTACGGCTGCATCAATGGGTTTGTCGGTGCCATTGATAATACAGCGGGCGGCACTGCCTCGACTTACCAATACCCACTCATCCTGTCCTGCACCAACCGTATCCGCAGCCACTTCGTAGTCGGGTAAAAATTCGCCGTCCTCACCCAAATATTGCAAGATGAGAAACTTGACTCCCGTTAAGGTGTCTTCTTTTTGAGTACTGGTAACGGTGCCGCACACTCGCGCGATTTTCACTACGGGCGACCCATCGGGCGAATACCACTAACGCTTTCGCGGAATTGCTCCACTGCTTCGGTGTAACGAATGGGGAGCACGTACTCCAGGTTTTCGTGGGGGCGAGCAATAATGTGGGTAGAGAGCACTTGACCCCCATTGACGCGCTTCACATTTTCTACACCCGCCGCAACAGAAGCCTGTACTTCAGAAACATCACCCCGCACAATGACAGTGACGCGACCACTGCCGATTTTTTCGTAGCCCACTAGGGTAACGCGAGCAGCTTTTACCATTGCATCTGCGGCTTCCACTACTGCAGGGAAACCGAGGGTTTCAATCATACCGACGGCAATTGCCATTGTAATAACTCCTAAACGTCAAACAAGTTAAGAACTAGAGGATCAATCAGCGATGCCACTGAAAACTCCACCAAACTGCCAAGCCCCTTAGTTTCGGAATTGCTCCACTGCCTCGGTATAGCGAATGGGCAATACGTACTCTAGGTTTTCGTGGGGACGAGCAATGATGTGCGTAGAAAGCACCTCCCCGCCATTGACACGTTTGGCAGAATCGACGCCGGCAGCCACGGAGGCTTGCACTTCGGAGACATCACCCCGCACAATTACGGTGACCCGACCACTGCCAATTTTTTCGTAGCCCACTAGGGTAACCCGAGCGGCTTTTACCATTGCGTCTGCTGCTTCGACGACGGCGGGAAATCCGCGCGTTTCAATCATTCCCACAGCAATTGGCATGAGTAAGCTCTCCTAATTAGAATAAGGGTAAGCAGTACAAAAGCTAGAGTTGCAATCAGAGCGATCGCCACAGAAAATAATGACGGGATAGCCGATTGTAATCGTGACGTTAATCACCGTCTTTTTATCTCTAAAACAAGCATAGGGTCAGGGGTTTCTTTTGACAATATAATGATTGATAATCTTTTCTAGTTTTTCATATTATCAAACCTAATTTTAAGCCACCGATGCTCCCTTTGGCTCAAGGCCAGTCAATAGCAATGGAGTAATCCATAGAGTTCTATCTAAAACTGCTTATCTTCTCATAGCCTGACCACCCGATTGAGAGGGTTCTATCTGGGTTTCGGTAGATCGCATAGGGTATTTCAATGTTGCTTCGTATTTTACTAGATCAAAATCTATTTTTTATCAAACACTAATTAACTTTTCCCGATCAATAAAACACTGATCTGGCCTATCCATCAAGGTAGGCAGCAAGAGCGAAATCCCTTGGCAGAATGCAATTGAGTGTTTTGCTAGAATTCATAAGGATTTAATATCAAATCTGGTTTAAAGCTGTAGGCACAACCGCAAGTTTTCGATGGAACTCATCCAAGCGGCTCTGCCGGCCTTTCTGCAAGGTGCACTGAATACGTTGATTTACTGTGGTATTTCTTTCCCCTTAGCGATGCTTCTAGGCATTGTCTTGGCCGCTATGACCACCTCGCCATTTTTATTTCTGCGCTGGCCAGCCCTAGGTTTTATTGAGCTAATGCGAAATACGCCTATGATTACCCAACTGCTGCTCCTTTACTATGGGGTCGGTGCAGTCTTAGCCCAGATGAACCTTGCCACTTGGGTAAATGCTTGGACAGCGGGAGTGACAGCCTTGGCACTCAACTATAGCGCCTATGAAGCGGAGATTTTTCGCGCCGGATTGCAAGCAGTGGATGTGGGTCAACAGGAAGCTGCCCTATCTTTGGGTATGAGCCAACAGCAGGGCTTTGTGCGCGTTATTCTACCCCAAGCGATTCAAATTGTGATCCCACCCTTGGTCAATGATTTTATCTATATGCTCAAGGATTCGGCTATTGTCAGTGTAATTGCGGGAGTGGACTTAACCTCAGTGATGCGGGTATGGGTGATTCGCAACAGTAGCAATCCGTTTCCCCTCTATGCCCTCGCTTTAATTCTTTACCTGCTGATGAGTTTGCCGATCGCATGGTGGGGATGGCGTTTGGAGGAGCGGCTAAAGGCTAAAATATCCTAAGGTCCGCACATTCTGGAGCCGCTTTCTCTGTGAGCGATCGCCTGCACCTGATCCACTTACCCAGTCTCACCACAGAACGGGACGGCCAAGATGTCATTCGAGGTTTGACTGAGCAACCCAAGTCTCTTCCCTCTTACTACTTCTATGATGCTGCGGGATCCCGCCTCTTTGAGCAAATCTGCGAGCTGCCGGAATACTACCCCACCCGTACAGAATTGGGCATTTTAGAAACCGCCGCCGGGGCGATCGCTCAACTCACAGGTCCCTGTGAACTGGTGGAGCTAGGCAGTGGCAGCGATCGCAAGATTCGCCTCCTCCTATCGGCCTACACCGAGGTGCAACCCCAGCTTTACTATCGCCCCATTGATGTCAGTGGTTCGATGCTTAAAAGCAGTGCCATTGCCCTTCTTGCCGACTATCCCCAGCTCAGCATTCATGGCCTTGTCGGTACCTATCAAGTTGGCTTAGAGCACCTACCGCCCCCTTTGGCACCCCGCCGCTTACTCTGCTTTCTTGGTAGCACAATTGGCAACCTGTCCCCCAAGGAATGCCAGAGCCTTTTTCAACAGATTCATCGAGTTCTCAGGATTGGAGACTATTTCCTGCTGGGCGTTGATCTCATCAAAGACACCAGCATTTTGCTCCCTGCTTACAACGATGTCCAAGGGGTAACGGCTGCTTTCAACCGCAATATCCTCCATCACCTCAACTGGCGATTTCAAGGCAATTTTCAGCCCGCAGCCTTTGCCCATCGCGCCATTTATAACCCTGTCGCCCAGCAAATTGAGATGTATCTGGATTCACAACAGAGCCAAACTGTAATCTTGGCCGCCCTTGATTTTCAGTGCACTTTTACTGCTGGTGAACCGATTCTTACCGAAATTTCCCGCAAGTTTGACCTGACCGCCCTCAAGCAGGCATTAACCGATACTGGATTTCAGTGGGTCAATGCCTTTACCGACCCTCGGCAGTGGTTTGCCCTCTGCCTCTGCCAAGTTTAGGGCGACAGCCCTAGGAATAAGTTAAAATCAGAAAGAAAAGCCGCCTCCATCGCTCAGGTTGCGGCTCTAATAGCTCAGCGTGGAAGGACCCTATGCCCATCGGCGTACCTAAAGTTCCCTACCGGATGCCCGGTGAACCCTACACTCAGTGGATTGACATCTACAACCGCCTCTATCGCGAGCGGATTATTTTCCTTGGTAAAGAAGTAGATGATGAGATTGCCAACCAAATTGTGGCGGTGATGCTCTACCTTGACTCCGAAGATCCGGGCAAAGACATCATGCTCTACATCAACTCCCCCGGTGGCTCCGTTACAGCTGGGATGGCGATTTATGACACGATGCAACATATTAAATCCGATGTCGTCACCATTTGTGTGGGTCTAGCTGCCTCGATGGGGTCTTTCCTCCTGGCAGCCGGTACCAAAGGCAAACGGTTAGCACTCCCCCACTCCCGCATCATGATTCACCAGCCTTCTGGTGGTACCCGTGGTCAAGCAACGGACATTGAAATCGAAGCTCGCGAAATTTTACGGGTGCGGCGACAACTCAATGAACTATACGCCTACCATACCGGCCAGCCCGTCGAAAAAATTGAGCGGGATATGGATCGCGACTTTTTCATGTCCGCTGAAGAAGCGAAAAACTACGGCCTGATTGATCGGGTGATTGAGGAGCGTTCCAACTAGTTTGCCTGCACTAGTGACATAAAAGATTATTGACATATAGAGGTTTACTATGTTGCAAATCATGCAAGCCTGCCGTAGGCATTCGTCCACGTGTGGCGTAAGCATTGGCCTATCTATTGGTAGCTTCTCTCTCCTTGTGGGTGCCCTCATGATACTGGGAATCAGTCAGCCCGTGCGTGCCCAAGCCGCCAGCCCTCTGCCGCCGGAAATGATGAAAAGTACAATTGAGCAGGTGAGTGACTCCCTTGCTAAATATCTATCGGGAGCTAGTTGTACTGACATTGCTCAGTTAATTAAGATGTTGCCCACCAACGGAAGTAGCCCAGCACTTGATCCCAACTCGATCATTGGGGCAGTTATGCTCTCAATTAAAAACAGCCCCGATCTGCAAGCAATCATTGCTTCACGGGTGGGGCCAGCGTTGATTAGCAAAGCAGTGGAATGCAATATGATTTCCCCTGAACTCCTGCTAAAGGCGATGAGCCGGTAACTATAACACTTTAGGGAGAGGCCCATGACTTGGCGTGCCACTACCACTGTGCCCGAGCGGATTTTGGCCAGCTTGATCTATCTGCTGCCGCTCTTTTACGTCATGCCCTTTGGCGGCTTTTTATTTGAGCTGTTTCCGCCACTGCAAGCACTGGCGCTGGTGGTACTGCCCGTCGCCTTAATCTATTCAATTCCCTTTGCAGGACTACTTGTTTTTATGCTGCTGTACCTGCTGGTGGTGCGCAACAGCCGCGTTAGCCTTTTTATTCGCTACAACACGATGCAGGCACTGTTGATGGGGATTGTGCTGTTTATTGTCCAACTGCTGGTGCAGCTCTTCGTCCGCGTTGCGAGTTTTGATCTCCTCATTAAAGTACTCTTTAATTTTGTCTTTATTGCCACGGTAATTGGCGTCTTTTATGCAGTGGTGCAGTCTGTGCGCGGCATCTATGCCGAAATTCCCACACTATCGGATGCCACAAAAAGCCAAGTCTTCTAGGGGATGCTAGGAAGTCCCTCATCCCGTATGATGAGAAAGTGACGCTACGAAAAACGACAACATCATGGAAACACTCAAAATTACCGTTTATATCGTTGTGACCTTCTTTGTGCTCCTTTTTGTTTTCGGGTTCCTTTCGGGTGATCCAGCTCGTAACCCCAAGCGCAAGGATCTGGAATAATCCTCGCCAAGGGGGGCGGGCATCGGGTAACGTAACTAGGCAGTAGTCGTGAGGAAGTTTGGCCGTTGTTGTTCTTACCTCTTTTGGCTAGTCTGCCCCCCCCTGCACAACCCACAGAAATTACAGAGGTCATCAGCCCATCCCAAGCGGATTTACTTGGAACAACGGTCACCCCTGATTTAAGCAGGACAACGCCGCTCAGCTCTGAGCCAACACCTGCTTTTACAGCCCCCCTCCGCCTTGGGGAGGCAAATGCTGAAACCCCCGTTGTTCGTGACCAGCCCTTAGAGGTGACGGCTGATCGCCAAGAATTTGACCTAATGCGGCGATTGTTTAATGCCATTGGCAATGTCTTCCTCCGATTCAGGGAAGCCGAACTTACTGCTGATCGCATTCAAACCGATATTGAGGCTCAAATTCTTGTGGCCGAAGGCAATGTGACGATTACGCGAGGTGATCAAGTACTGCGGGGCGATCGCTTGGAATACAATCTCAGACTGGATCGAGGCTCCCTCACGAATGCTCGCGGTGTAGTCAATGCAGCTAGGGTAGATCAAGATCTGAGGCTAACGGCTTCTCCTAATCCCCCATCCATAAGTACCCTTCCCGGCTTTGATAAACAGGATGCAGACCCCCAAGCAGAAGTGACGGAAACCTTTGATCGATTGCGATTTGAAGCTGATCGTCTCGAATTTGATGGCCGTCGCTGGTTTGCCACAAATCTACGGATGACCAATGATCCCTTTAGTCCCCCGGAACTCGAAGCACGGGCACAGAAAGCCACAGCTGAACCCCTCAATGCCGATGAAACTCTCCTAACTGTGCGACGGGGTAGGGTTGTTTTTGATCAACGTGTGGCTTTGCCTATAGTCCTGCGCCGCTTTGTGGTGGGTCGCCCCTATGAAATTCTGCCCTTTGAATTTGGCTATGACGAGCAAGATCGGGGGGGAGTGTTTTTTCTTTACCGTTACAGAGTCGTTAATACTCCGAACACTGCACTGACACTTCTGCCCTCAATCTATCTCCAGCGCATTGCTCGTAACGACTTTGACCTCTTCAATGCCAACAGCTATGGAGTAGGAATTGAACTAGGTCATCGATTTACCTCACAAACCCGTGTACGGGGCTATGGTTTTTTGAGTACTCTAGATCCTAACGAGTGGCCGGCAACCTCCCGTGCCGGCCTAGAATTGTTCCACAATATCAATGCTCAAAACCTACTGACTGTTTCTGCAATTTATCGCCAGCGCATTTTCAATCGTTCCCTTGGCGAGCAAAATCTAACCAGTAGCTTTGGGGTCACGTTGAGTAGTGCAGGGATTCCCCTGAACAAAGGATTGACGTTGAGCTACCTGTTGGGAGGGGAATACGTTACGGCTGGTAGCGATGATCCCATGTTACCCCCTGAGCCAAGTCTGGGGCGTTTTCAGGCAGCGGCAAATCTCAACTGGGTCATGCCCATTTGGCGGGGTACCCCCCTACCACCTACGCGAACCCAAGGCCTACGCTACAGCCCCCGTCCCGTACAACCCTTCTTGCAGTTCTACACAAACTTTGGGGGGGTAGCCAATTACTATACCAATGGCAGTACTCAACCGGCATTAATTGCGGGGGCGGGTTTTCGCGGTCAAGTGGGTCATTTCTCCCGTAACTGGTTTGACTACACGAGCTTTGATTTGGGATTTACACAAACCTTTAACGATCAATCTTCACCGTTTCTCTTTGATCGCATCGTTGATTTTAGTGTGCTCAATATAGGATTGTTGCAGCAGATTTACGGTCCACTGCGAGCGGGTACCCAACTGCAGATTAATGTGGACACCGGTAATGTTTTCAATACGAATATTATTGTGGAATATAGCCGTCGCACCTATGGAGTTATGTTTCGCTATAACTTGGATCGCCAGTTAGCAAGCATTCTTTTGCGCATTAATAGTTTTAACTGGCGTGGCAATGCTGATCCCTTTTCCAGTCCTGGACTGGGCACAGCAACTGATGGTGTGATTCGCTCCAATTAGGATGACGCTTCTATGTCAACACCCAATGTACGTGTTTTTGCGGATTTGACTGCTCTGACGGCGGCGGCAAAACAGTTTCTTCTAGAGCAGGCCACTGGGGCGATCGCCCAACGGGGGCAATTTACCCTGGCTCTTGCCGGCGGCAATACGCCTAAACCGCTGTATGAAAGTCTTGTTTCTGCTGATACCCCTTGGTTACAGTGGCACATTTTTTGGGGGGATGAACGCTACGTGCCCCTTGAGCACACCGACAGCAATGCGGGGATGGCCTTCCAAGCTTGGCTGAACCACGTGCCCATTCCTAAAACTCAGATTCACCCCATGCCGACGGAGGATGCAGATCCTCAGATTGCTGCCGATCGCTATGAGCAAACCCTGCGCCAACACTTTGGCCTGCGCAATGGGGAATTTCCCAGCTTTGATCTAATTTTGCTTGGTATGGGTTCCGATGGCCATACAGCCTCCCTGTTTCCCCACACAGCAGCACTGCAAGTGGGCGATCGCCTGATTACTGTGGGCAACAAAGATGGCCAACCCCGCCTCACGTTTACAGTGCCTCTAATTAACCATGCCCGCCAAATTCTCTTTCTCGTAACCGGTGCCAATAAACAAACTGCCCTGCACCATATTTTTTCCAGCACGGGCGATCCCCATCTCTATCCGGCGCGGCTGATTACTGGTAATACCCTTTGGTTTTTGGATCAAGCGGCGGCTGAGGGTGTCGTTGACAATGCCTAGGCTGGGGGTCTGCCCCGTTCATGAATGGCCTGAATAATAGCGATATTGGCTTTGGGAAAGGGAAACTGATCTAATTCTTCAGGGGTGACCCAGCGAATGGCCTCGCACGCCAGTGGCTGGGGGGTTCCCGAAACATGCTGGCAGTAGTAAACATGGAGCGTCACCCGAAAATGGGTGTAGGCATGGTCAATGTCAATCAAATGCTCACCAACGCTAATCTCAATACCCAATTCTTCACGAATTTCCCGCTGAATACACTGCTGAACCGTTTCGTTGGGTTCAATTTTGCCTCCCGGAAATTCCCATAATCCCCCCAACAGACCCGTTGGTGGCCGGCGATCAATGAGAATCTCACCTGCCGTATTCCAAATAACCGCGACACCAATCTTTTTATGGGGAAGGGGAGAACGACTCATTTTGCGGGGAATCTCATGGGTTAATTGGTGGCGGTGCGCCCAGCAATGGCCTTGCCAAGGACAAGCATGACATAGGGGTTGGCGGGGTGTACAGATCGTTGACCCCAGATCCATGAGGGCTTGATTGAAATCGCGGGGAGATTGGCGACACAACAGTTGGGTTGACCACTGCCACAGTTGCGCTTCCGCCTGCTTGGGGGGAACTGTGAGACCATAGAGACGGCTAAGCACTCGTTTGACATTGCCATCGAGAATTGGCTGTGGCTGATTAAAGGCAGCACTGAGAATAGCCCCTGCGGTACTGCGACCAATTCCCGGCAGCGCCACCACTGTCTCATAGGTGCAGGGAAACTGACCCCCATGATTGGCCATGATCTGCTGCGCGGCTTGGTGCAAGTGGCGTGCGCGTGCGTAGTAGCCCAATCCCTGCCATTGCTTGAGAACGGCCTCCAAATCGGCAGCGGCTAAGTCGGCGATCGCGGGAAAGGTGGTTAGCCAACGCTGGTAGTAGGGAATCACTGTGGCCACTTGGGTCTGCTGGAGCATGATTTCTGAGACCCAGATGGCGTAGGGATCACGAGTGTGGCGCCATGGTAAGTCTCGCCCCTGCTGTTGATACCACTCCAAAAGCACGAAGCGAAGGGCAGGTAGTGCATACCCGCCCCCACTGTCCTGAACCCTTGGCATGGGTTATTTACTGTCTTCCCCTTGGGCGGCAGCCTGGAGCGATCGCTCGAATTCAAGGCGTTGTTCGGCACCGCGTAGGAAGTAACCGCTCATCATGGCGGAAGCCAAAAGACGCCCTAGATGTTCCCGATTGGTGGTAATGGAAACCTCAAACCCCTCCGGTGGCAAGTAACCCAGTAGGTTACCAATGTGGCGTTCCATCACAATAGCCATTTCCGGCGATGCGGGACGGGACAGGCGAGCCACCACTTCTGCATCCAAATTTTGCAGATAGTTCCAGAGGGAATCGGCGCTTTCTTGAAGATTGCGAGGGTTCATGGTTGGCTCCATAGAGTGTCCTCCCAAAAAGGTTGTCTGGCCAACAGGTCTTTGTACCTGTGATAGCCTAGTTTTAATCTAACAAGGATAAATTTTCAGTAGGGGGTGGGAGAACCGATCTCCCAAGGTCTCATTTTCCGTCCCCTGTTTTTATTATTATTTACTTACTAAAAATAGGGTTGTTTGGGGTAAATCCGTATGACGGAACGTGATTTGTTTGACCTTGCGCCCTATATTGATCATACCCAGCTTGACCCTTTGGCAACCACTGCAGAGATTGAACGTTGCTGTGCCGAAGCGCAACAGTGGAACTTTGCCACCGTCTGTGTCATGCCCGTGTGGGTGAAGACGGCAGTGCAGCTTCTGCATCGCACCCCCGTGAAAGTGTGTACCGTGATTGGCTTTCCCAGTGGTGCCCACACCAGTACGACAAAACTCTATGAGGCGCAGGAGGCAGTGGAGAATGGCGCTACTGAGTTGGATGTGGTCATTAACTTGGGCTGGTTGAAGGAGGGCAACACAGAGGCCGTCTATCGCGATATTGCCCAAATCTGTGGGGAAACAGGGGTCACCGTTAAGGCAATTTTGGAGACCACAGTGCTAACGGAGGAAGAAAAACAACTTGCCGTGGATATTTGCTTAGATGCAGGGGTGGCGTTTTTGAAAACCAGTACGGGTTGGCGGGGGGGCGCAACGGTTGCGGATGTGCGTCTTCTCAAGCGCCTGAGTCGCGATCGCGTAGGTATTAAGGCCTCTGGGGGTATTCGCACCCGTGAGCAGGCTCTTGAACTCATTGATGCGGGCGCTACGCGTTTGGGCACTTCCCGCAGTCTCGACTTGATGCAGGTCTAGCTATTCACCTGTAATCGCAAGGGGACTTACCCACACTGGCGGACAACAACCGTAGGGGGTAACTTCAACTTCAGCGCCCAGATAGAGGATGTTTTTCAATAGGCTGCGAATGTCTCCGGCCACGGTGGCGGCTTCAATGCTAATCGCTTCGCCGTTGCGCAGTAGCCAACCGTCGAAGGGTAGGGAAAAGGAGCCTTGAAGAGCTTTGACACCGGCGTGCAGGGCGTGGAGTTCATCAATCCAGACTAGGCCATCGGCGCGATCGCCCCCCTGCCCCGCCGGCACATCGTAAAAGTGACCGCTCACTGTAACTTTTGCCCCCAAGTTGGCGTGACCCGTGGGCTGGGTTTGAAAGCGGCAAGCAGTGCCCGCACTGTGGTAGAGACCCGTAAGAATCCCTTGCTCAATCAACGGGGTGCGGCGGGTGGGAGTACCTTCGCCATCAAAGAGGGGTGGACCTACATTTTCGGGATGGCGGGCATCGTCATAGACACTCAACAGGGGGCTGGCGATCGCCTGTCCGAGATCCTCTGGTGTAGAAAGACTCTGGCGATCCAAGATGTTTTGGGCATTGAAAAGATTGCTAAAGGCATTGAGCAAGCTAAGGAACGCCGAAGGCGAAAAAAGAACCGGGTACTGACCTGAAGCAATGGGTTCGTAGGCCAAGTGGCGGATGGTTTTGTCGGCCACTTCGTCAATGCAGCCGGCAATATCCAGATGTTCAAGGTCTGGACTAATGCGAATGGCACCGGCACTGCGGGGTTTGCGACCGGCTTCATCCGTTTTGCTGTAGAGATAGAGGGTAGTTGTGGTGGTGGTTTGCTGGCGATGGGCGCCGTCACTGTTGAGATAAAATCGCTCCAGCCGCCGCTGACTTAGGCCATTGTAGGGTACACTGGCAATCGCTGGATGGCGTCCCAAGAGGTCTCGTTCTGCCGCAATTAATTGATCCAAGAGGGTTTTTGCAGGGGCAAGGGGTACATCAGCCGTCGCTCCTGTTGTCTCCCCAAGGGGTGCTGTGGCCAAGGGGCTGAAGTCGGGAATGTCCTCTGTGACCCCAAAGGCACTGGCCTCTTTTGCCATTTCTAGGGCCGTTTCTAGACCACAATCGTCCAGTTGGGTGGTGCTGGCTACCCCTAGGCGACCTGTGGAATTCCATACCCGCACCGTAATGCCCGATCGCTGGGAGGCCTTCACCTGTTTGGGTTCCCCCTGCTGCACTTGGACACTGACCTCATCTACATGGGAGCCACCAAGGTCAAATTTCTCAATACCAAGGCGGCGGGCAATTGTGGTGACTCGATCGTAGAGGGGAGATGCAGGGGTCAAGGTTACCGTCATGGCGCTCGGATTAATTAACAAATCTTAAAACTATTCTAGCCCTATCCTCGCTGCGGCGGGCGATCGCCAAAGTGAACTAAACTTCCTCATTTCTCGCTAAGATTTTTGGAGCAATGTCAGTTACGGGAAAAAACTTATGGTGCAACCATCCCTAGGGGTCGATGGTGACGGTGAATGGTTAGGGGGAAAATCGCCCCAGTGGTCTGAGCGCCGCGCCCGCCTTGAAGAATTAATCGTAACACTGCGGATCGCCGATGAATTGGCCGCTGGTAAATACTTGATTACCAGTGGAGAATTGGCGGAATTGATGAATGTGCACGCCAGTGCCGTCACTAGTCGCGGCGAAGAATGGACATGGCGCAATTGGCAAATCTCCCGTGTGCGCCGTGAAAGTAACCAAATTCTCTGGCAGTTGGAACGCATTGATGTGTCCAAGGAACCGTCCTCAGAAGCCCCCCCCGCGTAATTTGTGAGAGAGGTTGTGAGCAAGTCATGGATTTGGATTTTCCCCTAGAGTGTTTTGACTACGATTTAAGTGCCACTGCCTTGGTGCACTTTCTCAATGCCAGTCAATTGGCCGTTGATACAGAAACCATGGGCTTGAATATTCCCCGCGATCGCCTGTGTCTTGTCCAGCTATGTGACCCACAGGGACAAGTGGCAGTGGTCAAGATTGGTCGCGGGCAAAGGGAAGCCCCCCACTTGCAGCAACTCCTAGAGCACCCCCGCATTACCAAAATCTTTCACTATGCCCGCTTTGATTTGGCGACATTGCGTTACCACTTGGGCATCCGCGTTCATCCCGTCTTTTGCACCAAAATTGCCAGTAAAATTGCCCGCACCTATTCACCCCGCCACGGTCTTAAGGATTTGGTCTTGGATCTGCTGGGGGTGGAGATTGATAAATCAGCTCAAAGCTCTGACTGGGGCAATACTATGGCACTGCGGGAAGATCAAATCCGCTATGCCGCCAATGATGTCCGCTATTTGATTCCCCTGTGGCAACAGCTAACGGAAATGTTGAAACGGGAGGAGCGCTTTGAGTTAGTACAAGCAGCATTGAGCTGCCTACCCGCCATTGTGGATCTGGATTTAGCGGGGTACACTCAGGTTTTTGAGCACGGCTAGAAAAGGATCAATGCTCGAAACACGATTGGACTGAGAACGCTGGCACCGCTCAGCGAAGGCACAGTCATGACAGTACTTTGGAATCTCGACGGCGGGAACTTGCGGCAGATCCTGCCCTTGCCTATAGGCTTGCAACCATTGACTTAGTTGGTTGAGGCACTGTTCTAGGACTTGGTGGATTTCTTGGTGAGCATTGTTACTGTAGGAAAAGGTGTAGACATTCGCCCCCTTTTCCCCTTGGGCAAACCAATAGGTCATGGAAATCTGGTCGGGAGGGTAGGCACTGGTGGCTGCTAGGAGATAGCAGTACAGGCGAGTCTGCCAATCATGGCTTAGGTTTTTGGGGGCGGGCGCGGCGGCATAGGTTTTCCAGTCGAGAATCTGGGCTTGCTCTTGACCAAAAATGACGTAGTCGTACACTGCCACAAGTGTAAACTCCCGCCAGCCCAAACTGCGCTGGTGCTCCGCCTCCCCTTGGCCTTGAATCATTGGCGGTGGTATTGTTTGAAAGGCCTCAAACCAAGGCTTCAATTCGGGCTGCACCTCAAGGATAGGGTGGATGTCAAGTCCTTGAAAGTGTTGTTTCATCAGGCGGTGGAAGGTATAACCCTGCTTTCGGGAAGTAGTTTCTATCAACTGCGTGGCCTCTGACAGTATCAAGCTGTCGAGATGGCGGTACTGGTATTGCCGTGGACAGGTTTGTAATGTGCGTAAATGGGCTTGGGAAAGTTGCATGGCCTAAATCCAACCCAGTAGTGTCAGGATACCGTAGAGGATCCACAGGGTGGCAACTACAATTGCCCAATAGGGGGCAGCCCAAGAGCGCTTTTCCTGTAGATCAGCGCAGTCCCACCCACTTACTTCAACATAGGGAACTGTACCGCGCCGAAACCAACCGTGTACCACTAGCGATCGCCCCCGCAAGTTGGTGAGATAGGCCGGCTCAAGCATTGGCCAAATTGGCCCCCAAGCTCTATGGCAGCGCAGGGGAAACAAGCCATGATCCGTCTCTAGCCACAGGTGCTGTCCTAAGCCGTTGCGCAAGCCTGTTACTGCTCGTAAATGCCCCTTTAACTTAACAACGGGACTATCGAGGGGCAAAAGACGACGGAGAAGCTGACCCAAAGTGTAGGTTTGAGGTGACCGAGATGGATAGTAGGCATTCAAGCGTAAAAAGAGACCGAGACCAATGCCAATGGGAATGAAGCCCCGTGCCAAGGTTAACCAATCCGCCAACCACCAGAGAGGAAAGGCGATCGCACCTGCTTGCAGGGCAAACTGGCCAACGCCCGTGAGGAGAATCGTTATGATCACTCCCGCGATCGCCCCCAACAGGGGTGCCACTTGTTGCCAAGCCTGTTGACACCGCAGGGGGGAAATACTGGGGAGCGAGAGGAGGGGAGTCAGTTGCCATTGCTGCGCATCGCTCATCAGGGCTTGCAGGCGCAGTCCCAAGGGACGATGGGAGGAGGTCAAGCGAAACCAATATCGCAGGGGATGGGCGGTATCCCAGCGGATCACTGTTGGCCAATCGAGGGGTTGATTTCCCCAAAGAGCAGCTTGGGTCGGGTTCAGAGGTAGGAGCAAGCGCAACGATTCTAAGGGAGCACCGATTTCCCCTTGGGCACGCACCGTTGCTGCTGTGGCTTCCATGAGGCGAAACCAGGCCATCACAAGGGTATTGGGATTACCGATGAGCGCTGCCCCTTGGCGATCGCTATAGTACTGCCGCAATTGATTGCTCCAGAAGCAGAGCATCTCCAAGCCGCGAAAGAGGAGGTAACTCCCTTGGCTAACAACGGCACAAAAGAGATAGGGAGTTCCGCGGCTGATCCACCGTCCCCAGTTATTGCCATAGGGAGGCGCAAAGTAATTGCCCCAACGACTCCAGCAAGAGTAAAGGTCATAGAGCAGTTGCAACAGCAGCACAAGGGGGGTCACCAAGGTATTCAGCCCCAGCCGCAGTTGGGCAATTTCAACAGCCATCAAGGCCAGCAGTTCCTCCCCAGAGAGCGATCGCAATAGACCTTCGCTGACAATGATGTGGCGCTGCCAACGTCCATAACTAAAAATGACGGGTGCTGCCGTCATCAAACAGCCCACTTCGGGACGGGGTTGCCACCATGACCACTGCAAACGCCCCAAGAGCATCACGGTTTCGGGACTATGCTCCTCAAGTTCTCCAAGGCTGACGGGCCGCAGACCATAGCGGGTACGCAATCGCCACGACCACAGCCTGCTGCCACCACTGAGCAGTCCCAGCCCCAAGCAGCCCAGCAAAAACCACGCTATCGCCCCTTCCCAGCTCCGCAGGAGGGCCAGTTGATTGTTGGCATAACTAAGGAGAGCGGCAATCACCCCTTGGAGCAGCCACGCCACGAGAAGCAGTGTTGCCCCCTGACTCAGCCAAAGATAGATGCGCGGCGCTAGCCGCAGTGGCATGGGCGGATGGGAACCCGTTGCCGCAACAAACAGAAGATGGGGGGAGGTCGGTTCCTCATTAAGATAACGCTCTAACTCTGGTAGATGTTTTTGTGCCCAAGCCTGAATCCGCGGTAGGGGCGATCGCGCCAAAAGTTGACACAGATCAATGGCTTCCTGCCACTGCTGAGTGCAGACATAGGCTTTAACGAGATGCAAGTAAGCCTGTAGCCCCTCGCGGTGTTGACCATGGGTGGCAATCACTGCTTTGAAAGCAGCGATTGCTAGTTGATAATCGCCCCGATTGAAGGCAGCTAAACCTGCCACGTAGCGAGGATCTAAGCGAAAATCGGATTCTGGGTCAGGCATACTGGAGTATTCTCCGAATCATGGTTGATGGCTACTGCCGAGGGCGTGGGCTTTCAAATCTTCTAGGGAGACATACTCAAGGGCACTGATATGGGTTGCTTCAAGAATGACAGGGGGAGCCACACCTGCCTCGAGGGCTTCGCGCCAACGGGAGGCACACAGACACCAGCGATCGCCCGGTTTCAACCCCGGAAATTGATAAGCAGGCACGGGCGTTGACAGATCATTGCCGCGCGAACGGGTAAACGTAAGGAATTCTGCAGTCATTTCAGCACAGACGACATGGGCGCCGACATCCTCTGCCCCCGTCCGGCAAAAACCATCTCGATAGAATCCTGTAAGTGGATTTTGACAGCAGCACTCTAAGGGTGTTCCCAACACATTCGTAGCCGTCATAACCAATGCCCTCAAGTGTTGAATCCTACGTTTAGCTATAGCATACGAGTGTTCCGAATGTTTGTATCCAAAACTCCGCAAGGAGACTGCCACTACAGCCACCAATCTCAACTCAGTGAGGTGAACTACCGATATAAATTGCCCAAATTCAGGAGTGGGTGTATAGACTTAATTCTGAATTCCGCAGACTTCTTACCTCCTCTACGATTGGGTCTTACACCTGGACTTTCCCAGAAGTAGGCTGTAGCTTTCTTCTGGGAAAAGTAGGCTTTGTCCCCCGTCCCACAGCTCAAGAGTCGTAGCCCCTCTTCTCGGATGTTGATAGCAGCATTGATGTTACGATCTTGACTTGTTCCACAATTAGAACAAGTCCAAGTATCGTCAAGAACATTCCCCAGCCGACTTGGCGGATGGCCTTAGCTAGGTTGTGATTCTTGACCATGTCTTTGACATTGAGGTTTTCCACACCGATGACTTGGTTGTCGTTTGCTGCTGATTGGGGTAGAGCCTGACCTTGACAACTTTGAGCATTAGGATCAACTGGATTTTCGATAAGCCCATTACCCTAGGTTGCTGCTGCAATTCATCTCACACTTCAAGCAAAGATTTGCAGCGGAGGATTCTTGCGGGTTCTGCTAAACTAGGTAGGGAGTAGTGTAGCTACAACAATGTCTGATCTATGCCTAGCGTTGTTCCTCAAGAGCGGCAGCAGGTTATTCGCAAGCACTACCCCAACTACAAAGTCATTGTCCTCAACGATGACTTCAATACGTTTCAGCATGTGGCTGCCTGTTTGATGAAATATATTCCCAATATGACGAGCGATCGCGCTTGGGAACTAACGAATCAAGTGCATTATGAAGGCCAAGCCATTGTTTGGGTCGGCCCCCAAGAACAGGCGGAACTCTACCATGAGCAACTGTTGCGGGCAGGTCTGACAATGGCACCCCTTGAACCCGAATGAGGGTGGCCATTTGTAAGGCGTGTTATTGTGGCTATTAAAAACTCTGAATCCTGTTACCTTTCTTCATATGTCAGGATAAAAGGTAGTTTCAAAGATTGAGGAACTGCCTATGGCCGTCAGTACATCCAAACGTCCACCGCGCTTAACCCTTCAAGTGTTGGACATTGCCCCTGAGACGACGGCAATTCGCTGCCTAGACTGGGATCGCGATCGCTTTGACATTGAGTTTGCCCTTGAAAATGGCACCACCTACAACTCCTTTTTGATCAAAGGGGAACAGATTGCCCTCGTGGATACCTCCCATGCCAAGTTTGGCGATCGCTACCTCGAGCAACTCTGGCAACTGGTGCATCCTAGTGACTTGGACTATCTCATCGTCAGCCACACCGAACCCGATCACAGCGGTCTGGTCAAGGATGTATTGGCAAAAGCCCCTCAAGTTACCGTGGTGGCCTCAAAGGTGGCTCTACAGTTCCTTGGGGACTTGATCCATCAGTCTTTCAATCAACGGCAGGTAAAAAATGGCGATCGCCTTGACTTGGGAAAAGGACATGTTCTCGAATTTGTCATGGCGCCCAATCTCCACTGGCCAGACACGATTCTCACCTTTGATCACGGCACTCAGACCCTCTTTACCTGTGATGTTTTTGGGGCTCACTTCTGCAACGATGCTCCCTTTGACACTGAGCCAGAACTCCTAGAGCCAGACTTCAAGTTTTACTACGACTGTCTGATGGGGCCCAATGCCCGCTCAGTGCTCTCCGCCTTCAAACGCTTAGAAGTGCTCCCGCCAGTGCAACTGGTTGCCACAGGTCATGGTCCACTACTGCGCCATCATCTCCCTCAATGGCTAAATTCCTACCGCAATTGGAGTCAAGAACAGGCAAAAGCGGCAACGACAGTGGCCATTTTCTATGCTGCTAACTATGGTTATGCCAATGCCCTCGCAGAGGCGATCGAACGGGGGGCAGCCAAAACTGGGGTTGTTGTTGAAAAAATGGATCTGCTTACTGCTGAACCCCAAGATATCCGCGAACTCACCGAGATTGCCGCTGGACTGATTATCGGTACACCGCCCACCACCGCCATTGCTCAAACCGCTTTGAGCACGATTCGCGCCGCCGCCCATGCCAAACAAGCCATTGGTGTTTTTGAAAGCGGCGTGGCCGATGCTGAACCTGTTTATCCATTGCTGAATCAATTTCGGGATGCCGGTCTGACACCCTCATTTCCCGTGATTCGAGTAACAGCGGCTCCCACCGATGCCCTATTTCAAGAGGCTGAAGAAGCTGGTACCGACATGGGGCAATGGCTGTTGCGCGATCGCACCGTCAAGCAAATGAAATCCCTCGACACCGACTTGGATAAAGCGTTGGGTCGCCTCAGTGGCGGACTCTACATTATCACCGCCCAAAAGGGTGCGATTAACAGTGCCATGTTGGCCTCTTGGGTGGCACAGGCCAGTACTGAACCCCTTGGAATTTCCATTGCTGTGGCCAAGGATCGTGCTATTGAGTCCTTCCTACGTGTAGGGGATACCTTTGTCCTCAACGTTCTCGAAGAGGGAAATTATCAGCCCCTGATGCGCCACTTCCTGAAGCGCTTCCCACCGGGCGCTGATCGCTTTGCCCACGTGAAAACCTATCCTGCGAGTAACGGCAGTCCGATTTTGGCCGATGCCCTTGCCTACATGGAATGCACGGTAGTCAGCCGTCTGGATGCCCACGATCACTGGATTGTCTATAGCACCGTTGACAATGGCCGTGTCTCGAAGCCCGATGGCATGACCGCCGTTCACCATCGCAAAGTGGGGAACCATTACTAAAATGGGGTTGTAGGGCGATCGCCTCCTACCCAAAGTGCGTTAGACTAGGTTTGCTGCGGACGTGGCGGAATTGGCAGACGCGCTAGATTTAGGTTCTAGTACCGCAAGGTGTGTGGGTTCAAGTCCCTCCGTCCGCATTTCGCAATTTCAGTTCCAAGACTAGGACTTACTAGGGAAGCAACCCCTGCTTCCTAGCCTTGGTCTACCAGCCCTGACGGGTAAATAGCAATGGACACAACTGGACTCGAACCAGTGACCCCCACGATGTCAACGTGGTGCTCTAACCAACTGAGCTATGCGTCCTCGGAATTACTAATATATCATACACCAGGTTAGCTTTTGAGCACTTTGACCGTGATATTTCTATCGGTGCGATCGCTCAGAGAACGGGTAGCTACCCCTAAAATCACTGGCTCAGTTACCCCCGGTTCAGGGTGCACCACAGTACGTGCAATCACCGTCAGGCGATCGCCCCCTCGGCCAAGCCGTCCCAAGGAAAATAAATCGTTCGCCGCCTGTACCAGCGTTGCCTCAAGGGTACTGCGCTCAATGTCAGGGGGCACTGTAATGACCACTTGCGTTGCCCCATTGTCATAGACGAGGGTATATTTGGCGGCACCGGGCACCGGAGAGTGGACAATCGGCACAATACTTAGGGCAAACAGTCCCACCGTCACCACACCGAGAAACCCCGTAATACCGACAAAGCGAAAGCGCACACCCCAGCGAAAAACAAATGTGAGTACAGTCAAACTGGCCATGACAAGGGTAGCAACGCCAGCCCAGCGGCTATAGGTGGCAAAATCGGCGGGGGTTAGCACTATTCTTCCTCCTCATTACTGACAAAACCATTTACAGCGGATTGATCCTGCTGCAACGCTGCCCGCAGGGTATGCCATGCCAATGTTGCACATTTAATCCGCACCGGAAACTGAGCCACCCCCTGCATTACATTCAGCTTGCGCAACTCACGGGGAAACTCAAACTGCCCCTTCATCATTGCTTGGAACTGTTCCACCATTTGTAGAGCCTGACTTACGGGTTGTCCCCGCAGGGCATCGGCCATCAAATCCGCTGAGGCCATGGCGATCGCGCAGCCTTCCCCCTCAAACTGAATATCCTGAATGATCGTCTCCCCCTGCTCATTTGTCCTTAGGGCAATGGTTAAATCAATCGTGTCTCCACAGGAGGGGTTGTGTCCCCGCTGCTGGCGATCCACAGGCTGTGTGCGGCCACGGTGACGGGGTTTCTTGTAGTGTTCAAGAATGACTTGCTGGTAGAGGGTGCGGAGATTATCAAGAGACATTTAGAATACTCTATACTCAGTGCATTTCCTCAGGGATTTTATAAACTATATTAACGGCCAAGAGCAGTGAGACTTTGCCAAAAAAGCGTCAAGGTGGCTGCTGTCCCCACACCAAACATGAGAGAGCGCCCAAGGGGAAAGTTGGCGATGTAGCAGATGCTGTACAAAAAGCGAGCCGTAACAAAACTGAGGCTAGCAATTGCCACCGTTAAATTATTCACCCCAGCAAAAAGGGTCAACAACACTGCCGCTGCAAAGGGCATAAAGGTTTCAAAGCTATTTTCGTGTGCCCACACCGCCCGCTGGGCAAAAGGAGGCAGCTTCTCAAAAAGGGTACGGGGAGCCGCCATATCAAAGCCCGCCTGCAAGCGCCCCATCACAACAAAAATGTAGGGGAAATAGATAAGTAACGTTGCTATGAGTAAACTGGCGGCCAGTAGCCAAGGGATATTGCTCAACATCACCTAGACTCGCTCCAACATGGGTAGAGCACCACTCAGTATCCTATCCATGGGGGGCAATTCCTCACAAAGGATTTCGCAGGCATTGTTGGGACTTTCAATCAACTTCACCCTATGAAGCGTCGCCCCCAACTGGCGAATCGGCTCCTGCAACAAATGAGCAATGTAAATGGCAATATTCTCTGCCGTCGGCACTACCGTGGCAAAATAGGGAATGTCCTTGTTCAAGAATGTATGATCCAAGGGTTCAACCACCTGTTCCTTAAGGACTTCCTCTAGCTTGACCAAATCAACAATCATGCCGGTACGTGGATGGATTGTTCCCTTGACCGTAATCTCCACATGGTAGTTGTGGCCATGGCCGTGGGGGCGGGCACACTTGCCATAAATGCGGCAGTTTTCCTCATAGCTTAGAGCGTCAAGGGCAAGGCGATGCGCCGCACTAAAGTGAGTACCAACAGAAAGATAGGCTTCCATAGGGTCTCCCGTATAGTCCGCCCAAAGGCGCGGATGTTCAAACAGTCGAATACGCACAAGGGGTAAGTGGGCAAAGAGCCGATCCCAAATTACCCGTGCAATATGTTCTGTAGTGGGTAATGTGGCTTGAAACTCCGGCCACACCTCATTAAGGTAGGAAAAATTCAGGGGTTCGATGACTTCACGGCGGATAATGTGCTTGACCTCCGATAGATTCAACACCATGCCAAAGTTGTCAACAACGCCCCCCATGGAAACAAATAGCTCGTAGTTATGACCGTGGCCAGGGAAGCGACTATGGACACCAAAACGCGCTAGATTCTCCGCTTCTGACCATTCCGGTAACCAGTAGCGATGACTGGCGGCAAACTCAGCGCGGCGGTGGATAATACAATTCATCTCAACTTATAAAGATTTGCAACAATTCAGCCATCTCCCCCTATCGTAACGGATTCTGGCTTTCCTAACCATTGGCTTTTTTGGCGTATTGCCCTAAAGTCTGCCAAGGATAAAGGGCTTTTGCCGCACTTGGCCAATTAGCCAGCGGAGACTATGGTTACTAAGAATAGACACAGGCCCCATCACCATTAGAGATTTCACCTCTGCACGGCTAATTTTAACCCCACCCCCCGGTTGCAGCATCGCAGTCGAATGGGTGAGTTCTCGCAGGGTGGCATAGGCAAAAAGGAGCGGCAGGACACAAAAGAGACGGATAGGAATCGCCGCCTTGGGCACCGATAGGAGGTAGGCTTGGGCTTCATCCAGATCCTGCCAAGCAAGGGCAATTAATTCCTTAATGGCTGCATGATTTTGCTCAAGGTGTTGAGCACTAAGGATAGACTGGTGGCTACTGCCCTGGAGCAGCAGAGATTCATTGGGGATATAGATTGAGTTTTCGTGCTCCGCATCCCAAGCAATATCCTTGAGAATGTTCACCGTTTGCAGAGCTTCACCAAAGGCAGCACAGCGCTTGAGCAACACCTGATACTCATTTGCACCAATACTGGGGGAATGCTCATACCACAAATCCGTCAGGAGATAGCCAACGGTACCCGCAACGTAGTAACAGTATTCTTTATATTCATCGAGGGTTTGAATGCGGATGCCATTGGGGTAGAGGTTAACAAACTTTTTCATTCCATAGACCATTTCGCTGACCCAGCGCTGGACATGCTGTTGGGATGTAAGGGGCAAAGAACGGTAAAGGGCAAAGACTAACCCAGTATTTTTCACCAGTTCCACATGGGCCGGCTCCCCCTGCACTCCCCGTGCTGTTTCACCGTAACTGTTAGCGAGATCAGGACTGTCAAAACACTCTAGGAGATGATCCAACAGGGCTGTTTTTGCAGGGATACTGGTGATTGGATCATCCTCAACAGTATCGGCAATGCGACAGATGAGATAGGCTACCAGAACCGCCCGACCCAAATTTCCGGGGAGGAAGCGAATACTGAGGGCAAATGTGCGCGAGACTTGGGGTAATATCTCTTGGCAAAAGCGCTCAGCATCCTTAACGGAAACTGGGTTCTCCAGCACCATTTGAATCATATGGGGGTTCACTCCTACACGCATTGATCGATAGTTGAGTCAATCCTCGACCGTTCCTCAAGCCAACGCTTTTGGGCACTCAATTTGCGATTCTCCGCAGATGCTTCGCAATCGCAATTCGACGGGGGACGACTTTTATAAACAAGGATTGAGCAAAATCTATAGCTATCATATTCATTTTTGTTTGTCTAGGTGGCCTGTGACAGTTCACGAGATTGCCTGAGTCGGGATGGGGGATAGCTCATAATTTGCCAGAACAATAGCATAGCCTTAACAACTAACAACGGTATCAGATTTGGCGGAACATGCCTCTTATCCACAATAGCGGACGCTTGAGTGTGACACTCTTTCCATTGGTCAGTTTCTAAATTGCCCGCGCTCAGGCTATCCAAAGGTCGAGCCGTTAGCTAGCTTTGAAATGTGTATGAGTTCATAATTCATGACTTCCTGTCTTGTCCTTGTGCCCCAAGGGGCAGAATACCAAGCAGTGCAACGGGGATTACAGCACTCCAACGTAGCCATTCTTCCCCTGCGCGCGGGGTCAGCCGCTGTGACCACACCGACCTTGATCACTGCCCTGAAGGCGTTGCCTGCAATGATTCTGGTGTTGGGGGTCTGTGGGGGCTTACATCCTGAGGATCGCGTGGGCGAAGTTGTGGTCTATACCACCTGTCAGGATGAAGAAGGGCAAACGTATTTTTTAGATCAGAGGCTATCGGCAAAATTGGCGCCTGCTTGGCGACGGGTAAAAGGCATCACAACGGCGAAAACCCTTTCTAAGGTTCAGGAAAAACAAGCCCTTGCAGCTCGCTGGGGGGTGGAGGTGGTGGATATGGAGGGTGTGCCCCTGCTCAAGGCTTTAGCGGGCATGCCGTTGGTCATGGTGCGGGTAATTAGTGATGGGGGCGATCGCGACCTACCGGATTTGAGTCAAGCCTTTGATGCTCAGGGGAATTTGCGGCCGTGGCCACTGGCGATCGCCCTGCTTTGTCATCCCCTTGCGGCGGCACATTTAATTCAAGGCAGTCTCAAAGCCCTCAAGGTGCTGCAAAGAGTTGCCCCAGAAATTGTTCGGCAACTCAGTCGCTAGGCTAGAGGTGGCCAGTTGGGAAAACGGTATGGCACAGCTTATTGGTCAAATTTTGGGCAATCGCTATGAGATTCTGCGGGCGTTGGCCTCCAATACTTGGCAACAGACCTACTTAGCCTTAGATCGGCGGCGCTATGAACAGGTGGTGCTCAACCTCTTCCTCTTTGGCAAGGGAATGTTGCAGGAGGAGATAAATCTTCTTCAGCGCACAGCCACTGCGTTGCAAAAACTCAACCATGCTGCGCTTCCTGCCTATCTGGATAGCTTTGAGGTGGACATTGAAACGGGTAAAGGTTTTGCACTTGTCGAGAGTTATATTGGGCCAAATCCCTAGCCACTTGGAAAGCTGAAGGGCGTATTTTTAACGAAGCGGACTTGCTATTGCTGGCGCAGCGGCTTTTAGAGGTTCTAATTTATCTGCATGACCAACAGCCGCCGCTGATTCATGGCAATATCAATCCCACCACAATTCTTCTAGGCGATCGCTCTGGCCATGATTTAGGCGCTGTCTATCTTATTGGCTGGAGAGTTGCCCAAATTCCGCTCTCGAACAACTGGCCTATTTCCTAGGGCAGTATTTAGGAAAAAAGGTTAACCGATTTCCTGAGCGCTCCTAAGGATCCTCAAGGCCTCACCGCTGAGGCGGCAGATACGCCAATCCGGCAAAACACTGGCACCTATGCGCTCATAGAATTGAATGGCACTGGTGTTCCAGTCGAGGACACTCCATTCAATGCGGCCATAGTCGCGCTCTGCGGCTAGCCGTGCTAGGGCTTTTAGTAAAGCAGTGCCCACCCCTTGCTGCCGATAGCCGGGTAGGACAAATAAATCCTCAAGCCACAGACCGGGACGGGTGAGGAAGGTGGAGTAGGTGGGGAAAAACAGGGCATAGCCAATGACTTGAGCCGTAGTTTCGGCTAAAAGTACCTCGGCATAGGGGCGATCGCCAAATAGATGCTGCCGCAGAGACTCCTCTGTACCAGTTACGGCGTGGCTTAGCTTTTCATAGGCAGCAAGTGCTTGGATCAGTTGAAAGATGATTGGAACATCCGCAGGTGTCGCTGAACGAATCGCAAACGAAAAAGACACGTCAACCCTGCTAAATTGAGCGCAGCCAACCCGCACTGAGGGCAACGGTAAGTGCCATAAACAGGACTGTCAATGTCCAAGTGACACGGTTTAACGTGGTTTCTGCACTTCTAGTGCTGGTAAAGAGCTGGGCTTGACCGCCAATCCCAGCGAGGCCATCACCTTTAGGACTGTGGAGCAAGACCAAGACAATCAGGCCTACTGCTGAAAATGCCCACAGACCCATGGCAATTTTTTCAATCATCTGCAACCTCGCTGGCAATGGAAATTTATACTAACTGACCCTTTTTTCATCTTAGCGCAACCCTAGGCGCCAATGGCACAATACAAGATAGGCGTTTTGAACGTGCCCCATGAATCAGCAAAATCTGCTTCAACAACTGCTTTTAATTGGTGTTGGCACCACTTCCCTAGTGGCTGAAAAGTTGCGTCAAGTAAGTGACCAATGGGTAAAGGAGGGACGCCTGAATGCCGATCAGGCAAAGGCAATCGTGGAAGAAGTCTTGACACACCTTAGAGAAGATGCTGCTTCTCTAGATGCCGCGGTGCAACGACAAACCCGCCAGTTCTTGGAGAGCTTAGGGGTGGCACAGCAGTCAGAAATTGATGAATTGCGGGGGCGCATCGATCGCCTAGAACGGGAGGTTAGGGAGTTGAAAAATCGCTCATGGTAAGACAACAGTTGCATCGAGCCTATGGTTGGCTTCTCTGTGGTATTGTTTTGGTAGGCGTATGGTTGGTGGCGGCTCCGATCGCGATCGCCAGTATGCCGCTGGAGGTGTCAACGGAGGCCGCTCAACTCATGGGAAATCCAAACCTAGTTACTACCCCCTCAGGCTTGCAATACGAGGATATTGTTGTTGGATCGGGAACCCAGCCCCAAGTGGGCGATCGCGTTACGGTCCACTACACCGGAATGCTCACCGATGGCCGCATCTTTGACAGCTCCCGCGATCGCGGCCAGCCCTTCCAGTTCCAAATTGGTGTCGGTCAAGTCATTAAGGGTTGGGATGAAGGGGTCGGCTCAATGCAGGTGGGGGGTCAGCGGCGACTAATTATTCCCCCCAACCTAGGCTATGGTGCAAGGGGAGTTGGCGGTGTTATCCCTCCCAATGCGACACTGATTTTTGACGTTGAACTGTTGGCGGTGCAATAGGGCAGGCAATGCCCAAGGCCAAGGTACTGTACATCTGCCGCGAGTGCGGCGCCGAGTTTTTACAATACTTTGGTCGCTGTCCTAACTGTGGTCAGTGGAACACCCTTGATGAGCAAGTGGTGGCGCCGGCGCAGCCGTCTCCTCAATGGACAACGCCTAGAACCTCCTCTGACCCTCAAGCCCTCAGTGCCAAAACCCTAGGCGAGATTAGGGAACACAGACAGAGCCGCTCTCCCTCTGGATTTGCTGAGTTGGATCGGGTGTTGGGCGGCGGCATTGTCCCTGGCTCTCTGGTCTTGGTGGGCGGAGAACCGGGGATTGGCAAGTCCACACTTTTGTTGCAGATGGCAGCTCACCTAGGACAAAGGCAGCGCGTTCTCTATGTGTGTGCAGAGGAATCGGCGCAACAGGTAAAACTGCGATCGCAACGACTAGGCATTGCTGTACCCCCTTCTCTTTATCTGTTAGCAGAAACAGATTTAGAGGTCATTTTGCAGGAATTTGCCCATCTCCAACCCCATTTGGCAATTATTGATAGTATCCAAGCTGTCTATCTGCCCCCATTAACCGCTGCCCCTGGATCGGTATCTCAGGTGCGTGAGGGAACAGCAATGCTGATGCGCTTTGCCAAGCGGGAGCAGATGAGTTTGTTTATTGTGGGGCATGTTACTAAGGAGGGGGCGATCGCTGGCCCCAAGGTGCTGGAACATTTAGTGGATACGGTGCTCTATTTTGAGGGAGATCGCTTTGCCAGTCACCGCCTCGTACGAGCTGTAAAAAATCGTTTTGGAGCCAGCCAAGAAATTGGCGTTTTTGAAATGGGGGCACAGGGCTTAGCTGAGGTCACTAATCCTTCCGCGCTGTTTTTGGGCGATCGCGAGCCAACCCCCGGTACTGCCACCATTGTTGCCTGCGAGGGCACCCGTCCCCTTGTGGTGGAATTGCAAAGTTTGGTTAGCCCCACGAGTTACCCCTCTCCCCGCCGCACAACCACTGGCATTGAGTACAATCGTTTTCTGCAAATTCTCGCCGTACTGGAAAAACGCCTAGGGGTGCCCCTTTCAAAGCTGGATGCCTATGTGGCCTCCTCTGGGGGGCTAAATGTCGCCGAACCGGCCGCCGACTTGGGTGTTGCCGTGGCTGTGGTGGCCAGTTTTCGCGATCGCTGCGTCCAACCCCAAACGGTGATCATTGGCGAAGTGGGTCTGGGAGGACAGGTGCGGCCAGTCTCGCAGTTAGAGCTACGGCTGCGGGAGGCGCTGAAACTGGGATTCCATCGGGCAATTATTCCCGAAAGCCAAAGCTGCACCATGGCGGGCTTAGAGATTTATCCTGTACGTCGCGTTACCGATGCCATTGTGGCTGCCCTTGCCCCAATGACCGCTGAGGCATCGTCCTAGATAATGAGGACGCTTATTCTCAAAGGTTTAATTCATGCCTCCCTATTCCTGGATGAGTTTCCCTGTCTTTTCATTGACAGCATATCAGCGTCATCAACCACAAGTTGTGATTCCCACCCGTACCAACGGTGTTCTAATTAAGGATGGCCGCCCTTCTGCTAATATGGTTACACATCGGTATTCCGACCGACTTATCGTAGATTGATTGCAGAATGGTGCGTTGGCGGCGTTTTAGTGTTTGGTTCAGTCTGTTTCTACTGGCGGTAGGCCTCGGTGCTCTGACCGCTGCTTGTGAATTTCAGGCCAAACTGCCCGATGGCCGTCCTGTCCAAGTGAATTTGACCCTCGCCTCGTTTGCAGTGACTAAAAAAGCCCATGAGGCTATTATGCCCCTGTTTGCTGCCCAGTGGGAGCGAGAACACCAACAAAAAGTTCGTTTTCGCACCACTTACGGACCTTCCGGTCGTCAGTCGCGAGCAGTGATTGATGGCTTAGAAGCCGATATTGTGCACTTGTCCCTCGGCTTAGATGTGGATCGCATAGTCCAAGCAGGGTTAATTTCTCCTGATTGGGCAAGTCAAGCGCCCCATAACAGTATTGTCACCACCTCTGTCTGTGCCTTGATTACCCACGAGGGTAACCCCAAAAATCTGCAAACATGGCAAGACCTCACTCGTGAGGGGGTTACCTTTGTTACGGCGGATCCCAAAACCTCTGGCGCGGCTCGCTGGAACTTCCTTGCTCTGTGGGGATCAGTCACCCAAACAGGGGGAACGCCTGAGCAAGCACGGCAGTTTGTGACTAAGGCTTTTCGCCATGTGGCTGCCTTACCGCGGGATGGCCGTGAAGCCACCGATGCCTTTCTGAAACAGGGACAAGGAGATGCCCTGATCAACTATGAAAATGAAGTGATCTTGGCGCGAAAAAAGGGACAAGCCCTCTCCTATAGCATTCCTCCTGTGAACATCCTGATTGAAAATCCGGTTGCCCTTGTGGACAAGTATGTGGATAAACATGGCACACGGGAGGTGGCACAGGCCTATATTGAGTTTCTTTACACTCCGCAAGCCCAGGAAATTTTTGCGCAGTATGGTTTTCGACCCGTGGATGCCGCAGTTCTTGCCGCCCATCGGCAGGAGTTTCCACCTGTGCCCACCCTCTTTACCGTGGCGGATTTAGGAGGATGGGACAGGGTGCAATCCCAATTTTTTGCCAATGGTGCCCTGTTGGATCAAATCCTGCTGGAGAATCGAGCCTAATGACTGCTACCCACTCCATTTCCCCCCCCTTCTCTCCTCAGAAGCAGCGCTGGCAGTTCCCTTGGGTCTGGAGGATCACAGTCTTTTACTTACTGGTGATGCTGGCTGTGCCCATTGCCGCCCTCTTGAGTCGAGCCAGTAGTGCTGGGCCAGTGCATTTTTGGCAGGTGGCAACACGGGCGATCGCCCTCTCGGCCTATGAAGTTACGTTTGTAACTGCGTTGATAGCAGCCCTCATCAATGGCATCTTTGGTACCCTGATTGCTTGGGTACTGGTGCGCTACTCCTTTCCGGGGAAACGCTTCTTTGATGCCGTAGTGGATCTGCCCTTTGCCCTGCCCACAGCGGTGGCGGGTTTGACCCTGGCCACGGTCTATAGCGAAAATGGCTGGATTGGCGGCTTATTGGCGCCCTTGGGGATCAAAATTGCTTTTACCCGCTGGGGGGTGGCGGTGGCCATGCTCTTTATTTCGTTGCCCTTTGTCATTCGCACAGTTCAGCCTGTTCTCACGGAGATGGAAAAAGATGTGGAGGAGGCGGCGTGGTCGCTGGGTGCCACCCATGGGCAGACCTTTTGGCGGGTGATTTTGCCCCCTTTGCTGCCCGCCATTCTCACGGGGGTTGCCTTGGGCTTCTCACGCGCCGTAGGGGAATTTGGCTCAGTGGTAATCATTTCTTCTAACACACCTTTTCGGGACTTAATTGCCTCGGTATTAGTGTTTCAGAGCTTAGAGCAGTATGACTATGAAGCCGCCACGATTATTGGTACGGTGATGCTCTTGGTGTCCCTAGGGATTTTATTTCTCATTAACCTACTGCAAGCATGGGGGCGGCGCTATGCACAGCGTTAAACCCTCGCCGACACAGGAAAAACCGTGGCTGCATGTCCTTTTGATTGTCATTGCCATCGGCTACTTAGCCCTTGTGCTTTTGATTCCGGCGGCCAATGTGATTTTCCAAGCCTTTCACAAGGGAGTCGTGCCCTTTGTGCAAAACTTACTAGCGCCGGATTTTCTCCATGCCGCGTGGCTGACCTTTGCTCTTGCCTTGGTGGTGGTGCCCTTAAATATGGTCTTTGGCCTCTGTGCCGCTTGGGCGATCGCCCGCCATCGCTTTCCGGGACGTACCCTTTTGCTCAGCATTATTGATTTGCCCTTTTCCATCTCCCCTGTTGTTGCTGGATTAATGCTGGTACTGGTCTATGGCCGCAATGGTTGGTTCGGGAGCTGGCTGCAAGCCTGGGATATTCGCGTCATTTTTTCTTTTCCGGGGATGGTGCTGGCAACGGCCTTTGTAAGTTTGCCCTTTGTGGCACGGGAGGTCATCCCTGTGCTGGAAGAAATCGGCACCGAGCAGGAGGAAGCCGCAAAAACGCTAGGGGCAAACGAGTGGCAAACCTTTTGGCGGGTAACCCTGCCCAATATCCGTTGGGGGCTGCTCTATGGGGTCTTGTTAACCAATGCGCGGGCGATGGGGGAGTTTGGTGCTGTGGCGGTCGTTTCTGGGAATGTAGCTGGATTGACGCAAACTCTACCCCTGTTTGTTGAAGATGCCTACAAAAATTACAACACCGAGTCGGCTTACGCCGCAGCAGTTATTCTCGCTCTGTTGGCACTGGTGACATTGGTGGTTAAGGAAATTGTGGAGCGGAAAACAGGCATCAAGCCTAATCCCTAGGAAGTGCCTAAGACTCGCAAAATCGAGGGTACCGCTGCAATATCGCTCATCTGAGCAATTTCGGCCATTGCTTGGCGAAACTCGCCTTCGCGCACATGGTGGGTAACAATCACAATTTCTGCCAGTTCATTATGGCTGCCAATTTGCACAAGAGATTCGAGGCTAACATTGTGGTGACCAAAACAGGTGCCCAACTTGCCCAAGACCCCTGGATGATCTTGGGCATGGACGCGGGCGTAGAAGCGACTATCCACCTCCGCCATTGGCAGCAGCGGCATTAACTGATCAGGCTGGCGGGTAAGTAAGGGATGGCTGGCACGTCCTTGGGGCAACAGGGCAGCAATGTTAATTAAATCTGCCACTACAGCGCTGGCGGTTGCCCCTGAACCGGCACCGGGACCGTAGAACATCACCTGTCCCAAAGGCTCGGCTTCGAGGAGGATGGCATTAAAGACGTCATTTACACCCGCTAAGGGATGCTCGAGGGGAACAAGGGTGGGATGAACACGTACCTCTAGGGGCTGAGCGCTCAGTTGACGGGCGATCGCCAGTAATTTAATACGAAATCCTAATTTTTCGGCATAGGTGATGTCCACAGCGGTAATGCCGCTAATGCCCTCACAATAGACTTCCTCGCGGCGAATGCGGCCGCCAAAGGCAAGGCTGGCAAGAATAGCAATTTTATCCGCTGCATCCCACCCTTCAATGTCGGCACTGGGATCTGCCTCGGCATACCCTAGGCGTTGGGCATCGGCAAGAATTGGTGCAAAATCCCCCCGTTCCTGCTGCATGCGGGTCAAGATGTAGTTGGTGGTGCCATTGAGAATGGCCGTCACGCTGTGGATGCGGTTCGCGCCTAGGCTTTGCTTTAGAGCTTGGATCACGGGAATCCCACCGGCAACAGCTGCTTCTAGCATCACATAGACCCCTTGGGCATTGGCCGCATCAAAAATCTCATCGCCGTGGCGGGCGATCACCGCTTTGTTAGCGGTGACAATGTGCTTACCGTGGGCAATTGCCTTTAGGATTAGCGATCGCGCTGGTTCAATGCCACCGAGGACCTCGACGACAATGTCAATGTTAGGGTTGGTAACAATGCTTTCTAAGTCTGTAGTGAAAAGCTGTGGATCCAGTTCAACGGCGCGGGGCTTGTGGCGATTTCGCACTCCCACTTGGGCGATCGCCAGTTCCTTGAGCAGGGGATGGCGCCCCGCCGGATCCGTCAAAATTTGCGCTACGCCGCCACCAACAGTGCCTAACCCCAGTAAACCAATGTGATACATTAGACCCATCCTACTGCACTGTTCCTATTATCTGCCGCCCTCGTCCTAGTCACAAACATAGCGAACGTAAGGTTCCTCACTGGGCAAAAAGGATTCAAAACTGGCCATTTGGGCAGCAATCAGATCGGGTGTGGCCTCGGCAATATCCCCTTGGCGATCGCTCAGGCGGCGGTGTAGTTCCTCTGGCGGTGCATTACAAAAATGGATTTCTAGGGGCACGTGCAGTTTCTCTGCAAGAGCAATTACCGGTTGCCGCAGTGCCACGCGATCGTACTTCGCATCCAAAATAACGGTGTACCCCTGCCGCAGCAACAGTTCCGCATAGGCCAAAAGCTGATTATAGGTTTTTTGAGTCATGGCCTCAGAATAGAGATTGACCTCAGGAAAATCACTGCTGTGACGATCCAGGGGTAAGCCCGCCAGGTGTTTACGCACCGCATCCGAACGAATTTGAATTGCCTGACTCCCTTGGGCAAGCCGCCGCCCCCTTGTGCTTTTGCCAGCACCTGAGAGGCCACACATGACATAGAGCTTGGCTTGGCGCGGTTGAGTATAGCGATAGGCAGCGTCATAGTAGGCGGCAGCCGTGGCTTGAATTTCTACCTTTTCGGCCTCACTGATGGTGGGATCATTGAGCGCCAAGGCGTTCACATTGCCGCGAATATAGGCTCTCACACAGAGGTACAGAGGCAATAGCACCGCCCCTTCATAGTCACCGCTCCACTCCAAGTAGGTGTTCAAGAACAGATTAGCTAAGTCGCCGCGCCCGCGAAACTCCAGATCCATCAGCAAAAAGGCGGCGTCATAGATGCCATCAATGTTGCGAAATTCTTCATTGAATTCGATACAGTCAAAAATTTGCACCCTGCCGTTGTAAAGACAGATATTGTTTAGGTGCAGATCGCCATGGCATTCGCGAATTTTCCCCCCTGCTTGCCGTTGGACAAACCACTCTTGATGCCGGATCAAAAAGTCATCCGTAAAGGCCTGAATCGCTCCATACTGCTCTGGTGATTGACAGCGGCCGACAAACTGAGCAGCGAGTGCGTGGCAATTACGAATCACTTGGGCGATCGCTTGGGGAGAACCAAATTTACTAATATGGGGATTGGTGGCTGCAGTGCGGTGGAAGTGAGCCAATTCCTTGCCGAGGGATTCTATCAAGCTGGGGGTAACCTGGTTGGCCGTAAAAAGATGAGAAAACAGTTGTGATTGATCAAACTGCCGCATTTGCACCGCATAGTCAATCACCTCAGCCCCCGCAGGCAAGTCTTGGGAATCCGCTACACAATAGCGATCGCCCGCCGCCACAATGGGCACCACCGCCAAGTACAGATCTGGTGCCAAGCGCTGATTGAGCCGCAACTCCTCCTGACAGTAAAACCGGCGCTTTTCTAGTGTTGTAAAGTTCAAAAAGCCAAAGTCCGCCGGCTTTTTCACCTTGTAGGCATAGTCCCCCGTAAGAAATACATAGGAAATATGCGTTTGCAGCAATTGAATTGGCGTTGTGACCCGATGGGGATAAGCCGCAGGCGTTAATAGAGCTTCAACAAAGGCAGGCAAAGACATGCGTATTGTGGCTAACATCGCGTCCTAATCATATCATCTATCCCCTGTGGCTAAATTGACGTTTTCACTGTTCCTCTAGAGGATGGAGATACAACTCTCATGGATATGACTATGGTGCGTCGCCCCGTAACCCTACCTCAACTCCAACAAAAAAAACGGCAGGGAGAGCCGATTACCATGCTCACGGCTTGGGATTATTTGTGGGCACGACTATTGGATGCAGCAGGCGTGGATGTGATCCTTGTGGGGGATTCCCTTGGCATGGTTGCCCTTGGCTATCAAACGACGTTGCCTGTAACTCTCGATCAGATGATTCACCATGCGCAGGCGGTGCGGCGGGGAGTAACCCATAGTTTTTTGGTGTGTGATCTGCCGTTTTTAAGCTATCAAGAAAGTCCAGAGCAAGCCCTGCGATCGGCGGGGCGTTTAGTCAAAGAAGCGGACGTGCAGGCGGTAAAAATGGAAGGGGCTTCCCCTGTGGTTCAGGCAGCAACACGACGTCTTGTAGAGGCGGGAATTCCCGTGCTCGGTCATGTGGGTCTATTGCCCCAACAGGTACATCAATTGGGGGGCTGGCAACAGCAGGGCAAGACGTCCCAAGGGGCAGAAGCAATTGTAAAAGATGCCCTTGCCCTTGCCGAAGCAGGAGCCTTTGGATTGATTTTAGAGCATATCCCAGCGGATCTCGCCCAGCGGATTACTGCTAAGCTAGAAATCCCCACCATTGGCATTGGTGCTGGCCCCTACTGTGATGGCCAAGTATTGGTAACAGCGGATATCTTGGGTTTGAGTCCGCGGATTCCTCCCTTTGCCAAGGTGTATGCCGACCTGGGGACACAGGCGATCGCGGCTGTTGAGAACTACTGCCAAGCGGTAAAATCCCGTCAGTTTCCCTAAGCTAGATCTAAACCGGCCATTGAGCACGGGGATTAAACGTGCGCAGGGATCGCAATTTTTCGTAGAGTTCTTTTTCTTGCCAACTCAGGGATTTGGGGGGCACAATTTGCACCTTGGCGAGGAGATCACCCCTGCCCCCTAACCGATTTGGCCAACCTTTACTCCGCAGTCGCAGAGATTGACCCGATCGCGTCCCCGCAGGCACAGTTACAACCACATTGCCAGAAGGGGTAGGTACGGTTACCTGAGCACCCAAGGCGGCTTCATCTGGAGTAAGCGGCAAGTCAATGACCAGTTGGTCGTCCTCAAAGTGAAAGAGGGGATGGGGAGCCACTTGCACCGTCAGGTAGAGGTCACCTCGCTGTTGCGTGTAGGGGTTGTACTGACCTTTGCCCCGCAGCCGCAATTTTGTCCCGGACCTAACGCCAGCAGGAATTGTAACTGTCATCTGTTCACCGCCGATGTTGAGGCTCTTTTGACATCCCCGAAAGGCCTCTTCAAAGCTAATTTGCACTTCTAGTTCCGTATCGGTGACGCCAAATCCTGACGGATCAAACCCCACCGTGCTCCAAGTGCGGGTGCGTCCTGTGGTGGTGCCAGTGGCAAATCGCCCCAATAACTCGTTAATAAAGTCTTCAAAGTTGGCAAATTGACTGAAATCAGTGCCAAAGTCCACATTAAAGCCACCGGCACCCGCCGCACTGGCCTGCTGCCAATATTGACCAAATTGATCGTACTTGCGCCGCTTCTCCGGATCCGAGAGCACTTCATGGGCTTCATTAATTTCCTTGAAACGAGCTTCTGCCTCTTTGTCGCCCGGATTTAAGTCGGGATGGTACTTGCGGGCAAGGCGGCGAAAAGCCTGCCGAATTTCGGCATCCGTGGCATTTTTACTGACCCCGAGGATTTGATAGTAATCTTTGAAGTCGGTACGCGCCATAGGAACATTCGCCTCTACGTAGTCAAAAGGTCAGGGTTGGCAGCAAATTAGGGCAAAAAGCTCAGTGCTATTATAATTGAATCCCCTTATACCGTCTTGGCATGACGACGTTTCTTCGTCCAGAACTGAGTAACCTTTGCACCTACTCTACCCCCCCGAGTGACTCCCTACCACCAGAATTGGATTACCTTGATACCAATGAGTTTCCGTGGGATTTACCCCCTCGCTTGAAAGAAGATTTAGCTCAACAGTACATTCGCGATCTTGCCAGCCATCGCTATCCCGACGCTCACCATTGGCAGTTGCGGCAGGCGATCGCTCGCTATGTCAGTGAACACAGCCCAACTGAAATCTCCCCACACCAAATTGCGGTTGGCAACGGCTCCGATGAGCTAATTCGCTCGATTTTGCTGGCCACTGCGATCGGGGGCTACGGTTCTATCTTAGTGGCTGAGCCAACATTTTCCATATACGGGATCCTCGCCCAAACCCTAGGGATTCCCGTCCATCGGGTACACCGCGATCCTGAGACGTTTGCTGTGCCCATTGCTGAGGTCAACACTCTCCTTGGCCAAGCCCATCCGCCGGTGCGCGTTCTCTTTATGCTACAGCCCAACTCCCCCACAGGCAACCCGCTCACTGCAGCGGAAGTGGACTGGCTGCGGCAGCTTCCTGAAGACATTTTAGTGGTCATTGATGAGGCCTATTTTGAGTTTTGCGGCAAGACGCTGGTGAGAGATTTAAAAGCCCATCCCAACTGGTTAATTTTGCGCACGTTTTCCAAGGCTTTTCGCTTAGCTGGTCATCGGGTGGGCTATGCCATTGCCAATGTGGATATAATTGCGGTTTTAGAAAAAGTCCGTCTGCCCTATAACCTACCCACCTTTTCCCAAGTGGCGGCGCAGGTTGCCCTTAACCATCGTCGAGAGCTATTGGCGGCAATTCCCACATTACTGGCAGAGCGGGAGCGCCTCTATGAGCGGCTTCAAGCTTGCCCCCAACTGCGGGTCTGGCCCAGTGTCGCGAATTTCCTCTTTTTCCGCTTGCAGGAGCCAGAGCAAGCGCAGCCGCTGTATGAATTTTTGAAAAAACAGGGCACTTTGGTACGGGCGATCGCCGGCGGGATTCGCGTTACTATTGGTACACCCGAAGAAAATCAACGGTTTTGGCAACGTTTTCAGCAAGCGTTGAGAGAAGTTCTCTAATTGCTCACTTCACCACTGGGTAACACAGTGTTTCGTAGAGTAGCTTTGGTCAGGGGAGTGTGGATAAGCGTCGCTCCCCGCAGGTTTGTCCAACTAAGGTTTGCCCGATCTAGCTCAACATTAACTAGCTCAGCATTCATTAGCTGAGCCTCAATAAGTTTAGCACAGGTCAGGTTGACATTGATCAAAGTTGCATTCGTCAAGTTAGCACCACTGAGATCAATTCCTGTGAGATCCAGATTCTCTAAGGTCACGCCCCTTAGGTCTAGGCGATGGAAAGTGCGCTCCCCTTTGGCATACATATTCAATATTTGTTGGACTTTTTTCTGATTCAGCAACACCGGCGCATAGCGCTCTAAAAAGCCGTGTTTATCAGGATTTTCGGGGGGGTAAGGTTGAATCATTCACAGCGCCGAATAATTTATTATTTATCATTGATTTTTGCAAACAAATACAATATTCTTCTAGGTAGGAGCCTGCCCAAATCATAGGCAGAAGCACTCACATATAAGTTATTTTTAACCGCTTATTTTAACAGAGAGTACGAAACAATACAGAGAGTACGAAACAATAAAGCTATGCTGAGGTTGCCCCCTAAATTCCTGAAAAGATCGCTGCTCAAAATGGGCAGGGCGCGAGCTCTGATTTCCCGCCAATTGAATTGACGCGGTTTGGCAACAACAACGGCTAGGCAGTGAAAGTATCCTAGAGCCATTGCAGGAACTAGCCTTGCAAGCTTCTGGTTCTCAAGAGATGGGATTGAATTTAAGCGGCTCTAACCATATAACCATAGACCCAATTGACAGCAGTAACCGTTTTTTGCTCTCTTGGCCAAACTTCCTAAAGAAAGTGGCATACTGCTATAAATAGGGAACCAATAGGGAGAGAACGCCGTGGGACTGTTTGATCGCATCAGCCGCGTGGCTCGGAGCTGGCTCAACGCTGTGGTGGGTGCTGCTGAAGATCCCGAAAAAATCCTCGAGCAGACCATGATTGAGATGCAGGACAATCTAGTCACACTGCGGCAAGCCGTGGCTCAGGCGATCGCCTCCCAAAAACGGCTAGAGCAACAGTTTAACCAAAATCAACAGCAGGCGGTTGAGTGGGAGCGCCGTGCCAAAATTGCGCTGCAGCACGGAGATGAACAACTGGCTCTGGAGGCACTGAATCGCAAGAGAACGGCACTGAATGCAGCAATGGCGCTGAAGGGACAACTGGAACAGTCTGCCACCCAAGTGGAAGCCCTGAAAAAACAAATGCAACAGCTTGAAAGTAAAATTGCCGAGGCCAAGACGCGCAAAGAGATGCTCGTGGCACGGGCGCGGGCAGCGAAGGCTTCAGAACAACTACAACAAACCTTTAGCAGTATCAATGCCAATGCCCCAATGGCTGCCTTCGAGCGCATGGAAGAACGGGTTCAAGAACTCGAAGTCCGCTCCCAAGCGGTGGCTGAACTTAATAGCGATACCCTTGAAGCCAAGTTTGCTGCCCTTGAAGCGGGCAGTGTCGATGAGGATTTGGCGCGGCTGAAGGCGGAACTGGCGAATCCGCAACTATTACCCAGCAGTACCCCCACCTACGATCCAGAGTTGGAAGCCCTGCGGCGGCAACTGGAGAAAAATTAATCATTTTCCATGGATTTGTTGCGATCGCTCCCTTTGGGGCTGTACCTGGAACAACCCATTACTTGGCTGCACCGCCTTGATCCGCGCGTCAAGTTGGCATGGCTGATGACCTTTCTGTTGGCCCCTATTTTAGCCGATGTCGCTTGGCGCTTAGGGTTAGTGGTGAGCTTAATTCTACTGACGCTTCTAGGGGGAATTCCGCTGCGCGTCTGGCGCCGGCAACTGCTATGGCTCCTCTTAGTGGGGAGCTTAATTCTCGCGATCACGGCTTTGATGCCCGATGGGCTGGCTGTAACCTATCAACCGCGCCGCCCTTTGGAAGCCACAGTTCCGCCCACGAATTACAGTTATCTCCTCTGGCAATTTCATACCCAAGTGGGTCAGTTTCCCATTCACCTGCAAGTCTCCCAGCGATCGCTGGATTTGGGGCTACGCCTGAGTACGCTCCTGTTTACCCTCCTCTACAGCACCCATTTATTTTTGCTCACCACTGCTCCTGAGGAAGTCACCGCTGGCTTGGAAAATCTGATGCAGCCCCTAAGGCGCTTTAAGCTACCGGTGGCAGAAATTGCCCTGACGTTGACGCTGGCGCTGCGGTTTATTCCCTTGGTTTTGGAGGAGGTGCAAAATCTGAGCCGCTCCGTGCGAACACGTGCCATCAATTGGCAATTGGTGGGCATTAGGGGCAGTATCAAGCTGTGGTTAGCCTTAGCAGTACGGCTGTTGGACAATTTGCTCCTGCGAGCCGAACAGGTGGCCTGCGCGATGCAAGTACGGGGTTTTCAAGAACCGGGCACCTACGACAATCCATGGCACCATTTGCGCTTGCAGCGACAGGATTGGCTGGCTCTGGGGGGAATAGGACTATTTTGGCTGGTTCGGTTGGGTTGGTTGGGGGTAACGCACCATTGATCCTCCCCTGTCGGCCATGGCTGTGGTCTTCTTTGCCGCTGCGGGGTCGCACCGGTCGCACTGTTTTTCAGCAGTTATTTTTGGCGGAGCCAATAGCCGTCCTTTTGGAAAGTGCCGCCCCAGCCCCCACCCCCCAAG
>NZ_JARJMS020000091.1:0-13633 GCF_029335995.1 Thermosynechococcus sp. Uc | reverse complement strand
TTTCGGCTGCTTGTTGCCGGTGGGCGAGCAGCCATCCTCGACTTTAGTCATCCGCAAGCACCAGCACTACAGCAATTTCAACAATGGTATTTGCAACAGTGGGTAGTGCCCACCGCACGTCAATACGGCTTGGCAGCGGGGTACAACTATCTATGGCCAAGCATTCAGGCCTGTCCCACCCCCCCTAGCCTCTGTGACCTGATTCAAAAAGCGGGCTTTCAGCGGGGGACGCACTACCCCCTTCTCGGGGGATTGATGGCGATTACCATTGCACAAAAGTAATTTATGTTACAAATATTAGACTTAAGCCCTCTAGGAATCCTCTAAGCTATAAATACAGCCTTTTTTATGCAGTTCACGAGGCATACGCAGCTTTTAGGAATGGGGGCAAACAGCTCTCAGTGATGCTCAATAGCTGTGAAAAAGGCTGTAGGCAAACCGCAGGGCATTTGGAGGGCAGTATGTATAAAAAAATTCTCGTTGCTGTGGATGACAGTGAACTGGGAGAACAGGTTTTTCAAACGGCGCTGGATTTGGCACAGCACTACCAAGCTCGCATGATGCTGATTCATGTCCTCTCGCCCACTAGTGAATCCTATCCAGACCCGATTTTTAGCACCCCTTTGGCTTCGGGTGTGTATGTTGGACTCCATGAGGAGGTGATGCGTGCCTATGCCGAGCAGTGGGAAAACTTTGAGCAAAAAGGCTTGGATATGCTGCGCAATTTGACCCAAATTGCCACTGAAAAGGGCGTGTCCACAGAATTTACGCAAGCCTTGGGAGATGCCGGTCGTGCGATTTGTGATTTGGCCAAAGATTGGGAAAGCGATTTGATTGTGCTGGGGCGGCGGGGTCTCAAGGGCTTGAGTGAATTTTTCCTCGGCAGTGTCAGCAACTATGTGCTCCACAATGCCCCCTGTTCTGTGCTCACTGTCCAGCGCCACCGTGATTGAGATGCCTGTTCGCATTAAGTTTCTTGTCCAACCTACCCGTTTTGAGTGGGTGGAGCAGGCGATCGCTCACTTGGATACAATTTTGCTTGATCACTCCCACTGTGAGCGCAAGGCTGCTGGCGTCGCCATCAATCTCATGTTTCGCTATCCCTCCCACAAGCCCTTGGTGGATGCCCTCACCGATATCGCCCAAGAGGAACTAGAGCATTTTCGCCAAGTCAATCAACAACTAGAACGCCGTCACATTGCCCTTGCGCCCCTGAGTGCGCCCCCTTACGCCTCTCGCTTGAATGCCGCTGTCCGTCAGCAGGAACCCCAGCGCTTCTTGGATACCCTATTGGTCTGCGCGTTGATTGAAGCCCGCAGCCATGAACGATTGCAACTGTTGGCTCAGCACTGCCCAGATCGGGAACTAGCGGAGTTCTTCGCTAGCCTAGTAACCTCTGAGGCACGCCACTATGGCACCTATTGGTACTTGGCCTATGAATCCTTTGGTCAAGAGGTGGTGCAAGAGCGATTGCAGCAGTTGGCTGCCCTTGAAAGTGAGATCCTCAGCACACCCTACCCCTTGCCCCGTATCCACAGTTAGCCTTAAATGGCGGGTGGAGTTTCCCCTTGAGCAGTGGTGGGTTGGCCAACAGTGAGCCGCACCGTTTGACCAAATTGCTCCAAAATCACTGCGGGTGTGGTGTCGTAGGCATCAATAGAACGCACAATCACATTGCCGGCGATTGTATCCCCCACCTGAACAGTCCGGGTAACATTTTCCTTTGGTGAGCGAATAATTGCTTGGAGACGACCATTCACTGCAGCCACACCAAAAACCTGCACAGCTTGGGCATCAACGGGAGGAGGCGGTGGCGGAGGGGGCACAGGTCGGTTGGTGGTACCACCAGTGCCTGCACCATTGCCCGCTGTTCTAGAGGGGCCATTGCCCCCCCCTTCAACTGTGCCACCATTGCCGCCATTCTTAACGCCACCAGTATCTGGTTGCGGAACAGGCTCAAAAGGATTCTGACGACCAATATTTGCCAGTCCCTCAATGTAGGTTTTGGGGTTGGTGGGTGGGGTTAAGGCGGCAACCGCAGATCCAGCAGTACTGGGTTCGCTGGGTTCCGGGGTTGTCGGAGCTGAGACAGGGGGAGCACTGGGCTGCTCCGTTATTTCTGTTTCAGTAACCATAAGACCACAGCCGCTCATTGCTGAGGCCAGGAATCCGGTTGCAATGGTGATGATGGTGGCGGGCTGTTTCAACATCGGATGTCTCATCTTGGATGATGGTCTGGTGGTACAGACGTGCTCTTTGTTGCCTACTATGCCTACTATAAAGTGTACTGTTGGCCCTTAGTGGCTATGCATAGGCAGTTACCAAACTGGTCTTTGCCTTGAACAGTTGCCGTGGTGGCAATCGCTCGGTACACTGAAAAACAACTGTAACGTTATTTACGGAATCAATCGATCATGAGTGCTAAGCCCGTCGTGATTGCCCCTTCCATCCTCTCTGCTGACTTTAGTCGTCTGGGTGAGGAAATCCAAGCAGTGGATCGGGCGGGAGCCGACTGGATTCATGTGGATGTGATGGATGGTCGCTTTGTTCCTAATATCACGATTGGGCCATTGATTGTTGAGGCGATTCGCCCCTTGACCCAAAAGCCCCTCGATGTGCACTTAATGATTGTCGAGCCAGAAAAATACGTCGCTGATTTTGCCAAGGCCGGTGCAGATATTATCTCCGTCCATGCCGAACACAATGCCTCGCCTCACCTCCATCGCACCCTCTGTCAAATCCGTGAACTGGGCAAACAGGCGGGGGTCGTGCTCAATCCCTCTAGCCCTCTTGACCTCATTGAGTATGTTCTCGATGTCTGCGACCTTGTCCTGATTATGAGTGTCAATCCCGGCTTTGGTGGCCAGAAGTTTATTCCAGCAGTGCTGCCGAAAATTCGACGGCTACGGCAACTGTGTGAAGAGCGTGGCCTAGATCCATGGATTGAAGTGGATGGCGGTCTCAAAGTGGACAATACTTGGCAAGTTCTTGAAGCGGGTGCCAATGCCGTCGTGGCCGGTTCAGCCGTCTTTAACGCCCCTGATTACGCTGCCGCGATCGCCGGTATCCGCAATAGCAAACGCCCTAATCCTGAGTTGGTAACTGCATAAAGACTAGAGGAACTTCACAACCAAACAACAAGTGCGATAGAGAAACAAAGTAGCACTTGGTTGAGCACTGTTCTCCAATTTGGTTTGGAGAAACTACTTGGGCTTCTGGGGCTAGTACTAGGTATTTTTTTTGAACGATGTCTAGTTGACAAGTTGTTTATCACCCGCCTTTGTATTACCATAAGCAACCGCCGAATGGGAAAACTTCAACAGTTCTGACTCTTTACCTAGGAGGCGTGCAAGAGCCGTCAGATCAAGCAAGTTCAGGAGTTCTGCTGTAATTGGTCGCTTTGTATCCCAAAAAATCAAGGATAACCAAAATTGTTGAGCAGGCTCAGAGTTTACCAACTCATAGAATAGGTCGCATTCTTCTTCAAATTGACAGGGCAAAAAGTAGCAGGTATCGTCGAGAACTACAGGAGTTTCCCCAAAAGGGGAGACTTTGACAAAATTCAGTTGTTTGTATAGAGCAGCGATCGCGATCTTCCAAGGCGAAAACGAATATGAACCCACCCCAAAGACCGAAAAGCGGGGGCGTTTTCTGTATATAGAACTCTTGCGTTGATCTAGAAGTTCCGCATGTTCAGTAAGATACTTCCATGCCTTTGGTGCACGATCCTTGAGGTAGCTTGGATCATCATTGAGGTTTTTTTGGGGAACGAGCATCCAACGATGTGGTTGCTTATGGGCTGCTAAATCTGAGCCTTTTAAGAGGGGAAAGAGCACTTCCTTTTCGATGTCAACAAACTCTCCTATGCCGTTTACAAGATTTCCGCGCTCAACGCGCAGCTCAAAGACGTTGCTGCAATCATGCTTTATTCCTGACCGCCAACCCCTAAAGCCTGTCCCTGTGAGGTCTTTCCATTGCAGATATGATTTGACATCAGCCACAAGCAATCCATCTTGCAAACCAAACACGCTATCCGGTCGTTGTGCATGAAGAGAACGAAAAACTTGGCATTCTTTACTGTTGCCAGTTGGATTGCTTTGAACTAGTAGAAGGCAAGCGTCAACGGAAGCCCTAAAGTACTCTTTTGCACTAAGGATATAAACTGACGCCGACTCGATCCGTAACCTATTTTGCCAAGCGTACAAAAGCACCTTACGTGCTACTGTCGTCTTACAAAGCATTGCAAGCAAGCCGTTTCTAGCATTAAGCCATTCGAGATTCTTTCTAAGCATCCATTCCGAGATGTCGAAATTGCTCTTGCCGGTGAGCGCATCAATGCCAAGGAGATTGTCGAGGTTTGATTTCATTGGAAGATTGTTACTGCCCCAAGTACTCAACGCTGCATTCGTCACCCAAGGGGGATTGCCTATAACAAGAATTGGCTCGGGCAACGCTTCGACAATCTCAGACCAACTCGTGAGAAAAAAATCAGACTGGTGAACTTCAACAGATGTATGAGGAAATGTGCGTGCGACAGCATGCTGCGCTTGCATCACGTATTGTGGATTGATCTCAAAGCCAAGAACACGCGATACCTCTGGGAATGTTTCTAAAGATGCTTTGAGAAATGAACCTGTCCCGCATGTGGGTTCGAGAATCGAAGCGGGACAAAAACCAGTCCGAGCGATAAGGGAACAGACTTCCCTAGCTAAGCTGATGGGTGTTTGAAAATCCCCAAATTCGGCTTTGCGTTGTTTTTGGTCGCGCATCGCCATCTCAGTCTTTCAAATTCATAGTTTTCGCAGAGGTAAGACTTAAACTTGTGCTTGAAATACGTACCAACTGCTTTCCCACTAGTAACGCCATACAATGTCCGCTCTCGATGCCGGCGAACGTCTGCGCTTCTGTCTTCAGAATTTCCAGTGTCAACGGCACTTTCATGACTTCCCCTTGCCACTTGTCAAGCCAGTTGCAGTAGCAACCTAAATTCGTATCAAGCAGCCTAGAGACGATTTCAAAAAAATCTAAAAATAGAGTATGGGGTTATGAGCAGAGATTGTCTGATCTTGGTTGGAGATTAAATCGCTGCCATGAAAAGGCTTTGAGGTGGCGATCGCTCGTCTGGTGCAAAATTAAATTGGCCATCAGCTTCGCCGTAATCGGAGCAAGCAAAATCCCATTACGGTAATGCCCCGTTGCTAGGTAAAGATTAGCTGCTGGCCCTTCTCCCAAAATGGGCAAGTCATCGGGGGTTGCTGGACGATAGCCCCACCACGTATCAATTACCTCGTAACGCGCCAACTCTGGAATCATGGCAGTTGCCCGATTCAGGAGTGCTTGCAGGCCAGCAACCGTGGTTCCCTCTTGAAAACCGACATCTTCACTGGTGGCACCCACCACCAGTTTGCCAGAGCGGCGCGGCACAAGATAGAGCTGATCGCCGAAGATCACATGATTCAGCAGGGGTTGACCCGACGGCTTCAGTGCCAACATCTGTCCCTTGCGGGGGGTGACGGGTAAGGGCAGGAGGCTTTGTGCCCATGCACCGGTGGCGAGAATGTAGAGGCCTGCAGACCAACGCCCACGATCGCTCTCTAACGCTGTAATGTTCCCTTGGGGGGTTCGCTGAAACCGCTGAACAGTAATACCTTCAATTACTTCGACGCCAAGAACTCGAGCAGCGCTCACCAAAACCTTGGCTAAGTTACACGTATTCACCTGCCCATCTTGGGGAAACCACCAAGCCCCTAGCACACTCTCCCCAAAACCCGACTGATAGTTCACAAGTTCAGACGCATCTAACCAGCGGCTGTCGGGTTCCATAGGGTGGGTGCGATCGCGCTGCCCTGCATCGGTCACTGGGGCCAAAATTCCACAGGGCCAGTAGCCGGCATCCATGCCCGTCAGTTGCTCGAGCTTGTCAATCCAACTGGGATAGAGATTGCGGCTCGCCGTACACAAATTCCACATGGCGCCTGCCGGTAAGCCTTCTGCTTGAGGGGCTAACATTCCCGCTGCTGCATGGAGTGCTGCTTCGCGAAACTGGCGGCTGAGAACGGTGGGTCGCGCCCCCCGCAATGCCAATTCGATGGCGATCGCCAGTCCCATGGTGCCGCCGCCAATAATCAAAATGTCCCGTTGTTCATCCCCAAGGATCATTCTTGACGCTTCAATCCCAATTTACCTATCTCTTTATCTTGGCATCTGCCACCCCTTAAGGGTAGCCTAAGCCACCCGCTTGAGGAGGAACGGCGCTTTGTTTTTCCCTCCTGAAGTCAACTGGTTATAATAAGGGCGATCGCGGTGGATTTGCTGCCGCTGTGTGGTAAATATCCATGATCTCATCCGGCTCTCACTACCCGATCTTTGGTCCTGAAATTCGCTGTCCCCACTGTCGGCAAGTCATTCCCGCTCTGACCCTCACCGATACGTATCTGTGCCCGCGCCACGGTCCTTTTGAAGCGGATGCCAAGACTGGGGAATTGATACACCTGCAATCGGGTCGCATCTGGCGCCTCTGGGAAGGCGAATGGTATCGCCAGCACACCCATCCCGACGGGATTCGCTTTGAAATCCACGATGCCCTTGATCGCCTCTACACCCAAGGCTACCGTGCCACCAAAGTTATTATTGCCGACCGCTATCGTGACCTTTTCTATGCCCACCTTGAACGCAATACGCTTTGGCGCGGCTCCACAGGTTCGCAAACGCTGCGCCTCTTCGGCTTGCCTGTCGAGTTTAGCCCCCCTGCTAGCCAAGAGGAGCGCTGGGATGTAATTAATTTCGATCTGGAAAAAGAACCGGGTGCCCCCATTCGTCCCCCCTATTTTCGGATATTTGACTAGTGCTGCTTACCCTCGCCGACTGTGGTGAACTGGAATTGATTGCCCGCCTGCGCCCCTACTGCCACAGGGAATTAATTGGCGATGATGCAGCGGTTCTAACGCCGCCAGTAGGTGAACAATTGGTTGTCAGTACAGATGTGTTGGTGGAAGGGGTGCACTTTAGTTTAGGCATGGCCGATGTTCCGGTAACGATGACCCCTGTCGATGTGGGCTGGCGATCGCTGGCGGCCAACTTGTCAGACCTTGCTGCAATGGGGGCGTTGCCCTTGGGTCTAACCGTGGGCTTGGCGGCACCGCCCGACTGTCCTGTGGCAACAATTGAGGGTATTTACCAAGGGATGGCTGCCTGTGGTCAGGCCTACGGTACCAGTATTATCGGTGGCGATACCTGTCGTTCCCGTGTCCTGAGTCTCAGCATCACGGTTTTGGGCAGTGCCCCTGCGGAACGAATTATTTATCGCGATCGCGCTCGGGTAGGGGATGTGATTGTTGTAACGGGTATTCATGGTGCCTCCCGTGCTGGCCTAGAGTGCCTTTTGCATCCCCAGTGGGCAGGCACTCTGCCTGAGGAACTGCGGCAAGCGTGGATTCAGACTCATCAACGTCCCCGACCCCGCTTGGATGTTGTCCAGTGGCTCCGTCAGCAAGTGTGCCCTCCTCGCATTGCCGGCATGGATAGTAGCGATGGTCTTGCCGCAGCGGTCTTGCAAATTTGTCAAGCCAGTGGCGTAGGGGCTGTTCTCTGGGCAGAACAGATTCCCACAGTACCCCTCAGCGATCGCCAGCAGGCTCTGACATGGGCTCTTTACGGCGGCGAAGATTTTGAACTGGTGCTGTGTCTGGCTGCCGATCTTGCCCCTGACCTCTGTGCCGTTGCCGGCGACTATGCCGCTATTGTGGGTGAAATTGTTCCCGAAACAACCGTTCAACTCAAACTCAAGGATGAATTTTTACCATTGCAACCCTCTCAACTCTTTCAGCACTTCTAGGGAAAGCAGGTGGAGCGTAAAGTAGTCCGGCCGGTGAGTTCCCAAAGTGCCCTCCCTAGGTGTTGCCACCGCCACCCAGCGTGGTTATTCGTATTTGCAGTAGGCGTTAGAGGATTGGCGCTATCTTTCCCCAGCAGAGGGCGACCCTCGTCACCCATCGGGTCAAGGAATATTACAAAAATTCATAAATAGCGGCGGAATTGCCGACCACTTCCCGTAGATTTACCGCTTTCTTATACATATTTCTTAAAAAAAGACCGCGCTATCCCCGAATCGTTCTAATCTAAGTTAGCGCGTTAACAAAGTAAAGGGAGCCTCTTAGTAACCATGGTTGTCAAAGCAAGTGGTGGAAGCTCAGTTGCCCGCCCGCAACTTTATCAAACAGTCCCCGTTTCAACAATTATTCAAGCCGAACAGCAGGACCGCTTCCTGAATCGGGGTGAACTGGATGAACTTGCTGTTTATCTGCGCTCCGGGGCAAAACGTCTTGAAATTGCCACCACCCTTACTCGCAACGCCGACATCATTGTGTCCCGTGCTGCCAACCGCATCTTTGTCGGTGGTTCCCCTATGGCCTTCCTCTCTCGCCCCCAAACTGAAGAAACCCCCCAATTCACCACAGGAGCTAGGGGCGAAGCCATTGATATGAAAGAAGCCATGAAACTGGGAATCGCAACCTATGTGGACACCCGTGGTGGATTCCTAGAGGGATTGCGCTCCATCTTTAGCGCCTCCGGTGGCAGTGCGCCCGTGGGCTTCAAGCCAATCAACATTGCCCGCTATGGCCCTGCTCGCATGGAAAAATCCCTGCGCGATTTAGACTGGTTCTTGCGCTATACCACCTACGCCATTGTGGCTGGCGATCCCAACATTCTGGCGGTGAATACGCGCGGCTTGCGGGAAATCATTGAGGCTGCTTGCTCCACCGATGCCACCATTGCTGCCCTCCAAGAAATGCGGCGGGCGGCTCTTAGCTACTTTGAAAAAGACCCCGAAGCCAAGGGCATTGTGGAACCCTACTTTGAAGTCTTGATCAATGAATTTATTGCCCCTGCACCCTCCGATAAAGTGCGGCAGCGCAACTCTACCGATCTCCAAGGTCTGCAACTACCCCAGATTTATTTCAATGCCGCCGAACGCCGTCCCAAATTCGTGATGAAGCCGGGGCTATCCCCTGCCGAGAAGAACGAAGTGGTCAAAGCCGCCTATCGGCAAATTTTTGAGCGCGACATCTCTCGTGCCTATGGCTTGGGTATCTCTGACTTAGAATCCAAGGTAAAAAATGGCTCCATCTCCATGAAGGAGTTCATCCGCCAACTGGCCAAGTCACCCCTGTACCGCAAAAACTTCTACGAACCCTACATCAACAGCCGTGCCCTAGAGCTGGCCTTCCGCCACATTTTAGGACGGGGACCGTCTAGCCGCGAGGAAGTGCAGACCTACTTTGCCATTATCTCCAAAGGCGGCTTACCTGCCTTGGTGGATGCCCTTGTGGATTCCAAGGAATACAGTGATTACTTTGGGGAAGAGACAGTGCCCTACCTACGGGGTCTGGGTCAAGAGGCTCAAGAATGCCGCAACTGGGGTGCACAACAGGATCTTTTCAAATACAGTGCTCCCTTCCGCAAAGTACCGCAATTCATCACCACCTTTGCCGCTCAGGATCAACCCCTGCCAGATCAACACCCTTACGGTGCCGGCAACGATCCCTTAGAAATTCAATTTGGTGCCATCTTCCCCAAAGAGAAGAAAAATCCCAGTGCTCGCCCCCAGCCCTTCAACAAAGATACCCGTCGTATTCTCATTACGCGCGGGCCGGGGATCAACAATCAGGTGAGCAATCCAGCAGCGCGGGGGGTCGCCCCTGGCACCCTAGGGCCAAAAGTCTTCAAACTGGATCAGCTTCCTAGCATCAATGCCCGTATTGGCAAACGCTCGATCGCCACAGGCGGCGACAGTGTCAAGTTTGCTGAAAGTTCGACCCAGCGGGTGATTCGTGCGGCTTATCTGCAAGTCTTTGGTCGCGATGTCTATGAAGGACAGCGGCAAAAAGTGGCCGAGATCAAGCTGGAAAACGGTGAAATCTCCGTCCGTGAATTTGTGCGGATTTTGGCTAAATCGAACCTCTTCCGCAGCCTTTACTGGACACCCTTGTACGTCACCAAAGCGATTGAGTACATTCACCGTCGCCTCTTGGGGCGTCCCACCTATGGTCGCCAAGAGATGAATGCCTACTTTGACATTGCTTCAAAGAAGGGTCTCTACGGCTTGGTGGATGCGATCATCGACAGCCAAGAGTACGGTGAAGCCTTTGGTGAAGATACAGTTCCCTACGAGCGCTACATTACACCCCAAGGTTTGGCAATGCGGTCATTGCGCAGCGGCACGATTGGCAAAACGGGTGCACCGGCTCAAAAAGAAGAAGTCCCCCGCTTTGTCGAGCTAGGAGCTGTAACCGAACTGCGGACAGAACCGGCCATTCAGTTCCGTGCCAATCAAGGGGTGAGCAAGCGCCGCGAGCAAACTAAAGTCTTTAAGCTCACGGATCTCAACGACAAGCAAAATCTGCAACTGGTGATTCAGGCGGCCTATCGTCAGGTCTTTGAGCGGGATGTTGCACCCTACATTGTCCGCGATGAATTTACCGCGCTCGAGTCGAAACTCAGCAACGGTGAGATTACGCTCAAGGAGTTCATTGAGGGTTTGGGTTGTTCGGAACTCTATCAGAAGGAGTTCTACACTCCCTATCCCAACACCAAGGTGATCGAGCTGGGCACCAAGCACTTCTTGGGGCGAGCACCCCTCGATCAAGCGGAAATCCGCCGTTACAACCAAATCCTCGCCACCCAAGGCTTAAAGGCTTTTGTCCAAGCACTTGTCAGTAGTGCAGAATACGCTGAAGTCTTTGGTGAGGATACAGTGCCCTATCGTCGCTTCCCCACCTTGCCGGCGGCTAACTTCCCCAACACTGAGAAATTGCACAATCAACTCACGAAGCAAAGTGAGGCGATTGTTGTGCCCAGCTTCGCCCCCGTAAAACCCCGCCTTGATAACACGAAGCTGCCGCTTTTGAGTCGGGCGATCGCCGAGCAAGAGGCCAAAGCGCGTCAAGCGGATCCCAGCAAACCCCGTTTTATCGAATTGGGACGCTCCTTCCGTAACGGAGATGGTCAATCGGTGGAAGTGGGGGTTGGTACTACCCGTCGCCGTCCCGCTCGTATTTTCCGCATGACGGTGGGCGCACCCCCTGCTGAGGTGGAGCTGGTGATCAATGCCATCTACTGTCAGGTGATGGATGTCTTCAGTGGTCAAGTGCCCCGTCAGTTTCGCCGTCCTGACCTGGAAAGCCGCCTGCGCAACGGTGAAATTACCGTCCGCGAGTTTGTGCGCACCCTGGCCAGCTCAGAAATCTATCGCAACCGCTTCTATACCCCCTATCCCAACACTAAGGTAATTGAGTTCCTCTTCCGTCACCTCCTCGGTCGTGCCCCGGCCACCCAGGCGGAAATTCGCCAATACAACAAAATCTTGGCGGATCAAGGCCTCAAGGCTGCTGTCGAAACGATGGTGAATAGCCCTGAGTACAGCCGCTACTTTGGTGAAGATGTTGTGCCCTACAAACGCTTCCCCACGCTGCCAGCGGGCAACTACATTGGCAGTGTCAAAGCCGATGCCGACTTGGTGAAGCAATCTTGGTCGAGCCTTTCGCCCTCGTTGGTAGGGATTCAGCCGAGCCGTCGCAACTAGGGAACGCTTCCCCTAACCACTTGTGAATCAATACCCTAGCGGATGCTCTTGCAGGGGTGTCCGCTTTTTTGTTGGCCAAGACCGCGTTAAAATATCTTAAAGATTTTCAATCTTGAAAAACCGCCAAAATCCTGTCCTTGTCAGGGCTGGAAGTCTTTCTATGGCCAGTAAAAAATGATAAAGTATAAAAAATCCATATCTTAATTTCTATCCATTACTGTCCTCATTCAGTAGGAGTGTCCGTTACGTTGGAGAGCCACAAAGACCACAAAGAAAAGATACTCGTTGTGGACGATGAAGCGAGTATTCGCCGGATTTTAGAAACTCGGCTGTCAATGATTGGCTATACGGTCGTCACTGCCGCCGATGGCGAGGAAGCCCTGACCACCTTTCGGCAGGAGCAGCCAGATTTAGTGGTGCTTGATGTAATGATGCCCAAACTAGATGGCTATGGCGTCTGTCAAGAACTGCGCAAAGAATCCGATGTCCCCATCATTATGCTCACTGCCCTTGGCGATGTTGCCGATCGCATTACGGGGCTGGAACTGGGCGCCGATGATTATGTGGTCAAGCCCTTTTCCCCCAAGGAGTTGGAAGCTCGCATTCGCTCGGTGCTGCGACGCATTGAGAAAACCAGCACCTCTGGCATCCCTAGTTCCGGGGTGATTCAAGTGGGGAATATTCGCATTGATACCAACAAGCGCCAAGTCTATAAAGGAGATGAGCGCATTCGCCTCACGGGCATGGAATTTATGCTTTTGGAATTGCTAGTGGGGCGCTCCGGCGAACCCTTCTCACGGGGAGAAATTCTCGAGCAAGTGTGGGGCTATACCCCAGAACGCCATGTGGATACGCGGGTAGTAGATGTCCACATTTCGCGATTGCGGGCTAAGCTAGAGGAAGACCCCAGTAATCCAGAGTTGATTTTGACGGCACGAGGAACGGGGTATCTCTTTCAGCGGATTACTGAACCGGGAGAAGCAAGCAACAAAAATCCCTAACTGGCCTGAAGGTGAGCCATGAATAAGCAACACTGGCGCTGGTCAGAGGTTGTGGGGCTAGGTCTAACGGCTCTGGCCTTGACTATTGTTGCCTTTATGCAGCAGGATGCCTTACGTCAGTTACAGGCTCAAGCGTCAGAACAATTCACTGATGCTGAATATGAGCGCCAGAATGCCCAAACCATTGCCCAAATGCGTCTTTTGGCTAATCTACCCTCCTTTGGTTTTGACAATCTAGTTGCAGACTGGGCCTTTTTGCAATTTCTACAGTTTTTTGGCGATTCTGCTGCCCGTCAAGTCACGGGGTACGACGAGGTACCCGCTTTCTTTGAGGTGATTATCGCTAAAGACCCCCGCTTTGCCCAAACCTACCCCTATCTCTCGACGGCAATTACGGTGTATGCAGGACAGCCGCAAACCTCTGTGGCTTTGATGGATCGGGGTTTAGTGGCTATGGATCCCACCTATCAACCGACGGCCTACCTGGCATGGGTGTTTCGGGCGATGGATGAATTCCTCTTTTTGGGCAAGGGGTTAGCGGCAGCAGATTCCTACGATCGCGCGGCAGCTTGGGCAGAACTCAATCGCGATCCGTACGCACGCAATGCAGCACCCTATTATCGCTCTTTGGCACAAACCCTGCGGCGAGATCCCGACAGTCGCATGGCCCAGATCAATGCTTGGATCTGGGCACTGGTCAATGCTGTGAGCGATCGCTCGCGGCAAACAGCGATTGAAAACATTGAACGCCTTGGGGGCAAGGTCTCACGGCTTCCCGATGGCACATGGCAAATTCGCCACCCTGAGGATCTGCGGTAGTGCCTGTGGAACGCACGATTCCTGAAATTAATGAAAAAATTAAGGCGGGTAAGGCCACGGTTTGGACGCTGACAGAACTCAAAGCGCGCCTTGAAAGCCTGAGCATTGCTGAAGCCACCCGCCAAGTAGATGTGGTTACGACGGGTACGTTTGAACCCATGGAGTCTTCAGGGGCAATCATTAATTTGGGGCCAACGGATCCACCGATTAAACTGCGGCAGTGCTGGCTGGA
>NZ_JARJMS020000090.1:0-21563 GCF_029335995.1 Thermosynechococcus sp. Uc | reverse complement strand
ATTGTAGGATAGCCCCAAGGATTTCAGAGTTAAGCCAATAACTTCGCGGGGAGTATTTAACAAACTGTAGTGTCCCTGAACTGCTGGGTGCCATAGGGCATGCCAATCTCTAGGTTCCCAGCCCAAATCGGCAAAAAAATCGCGGCGATAAACAAGGACGGTTGCCCCCCAGCGATAGGGAAGACCCCAGAAGGCATCATCTTTGCTAATGAATTGAAGAAACGGCTGCCACGGCTCAGGCCAGTTAAATCCATTTTGAATGAGTTGTTTTGGAATCGGGGCAATCTGGCGCTTTGCCAGGGCTACAGGTAGCCAGGCATCTCCAAGACTGAGCACCGCGGTGCCTAGGGCGCCTTCAGCTAGGGTATTGGCCAGAGCCTGGGGAGTCTCCCGCAGCCGCAAACGAACTGAGACACCCGTCTGTTGGCGAAATCGCTGAATGAGTTGAGGTGGTAAGGATTTACGCAGTAGATGAACAGTTAGCCCAGTATTGGCACTTGCTTGACACCCACTGAGGGCGATCGCTCCAAGGGCAAAGACCCCCTGACAAAATTGCCGCCGCTGCATTAGCGTTGCCATCGAAACTGCAATTGACTCGGCTGAGCCGGATCTCCCAGTTGCTCGATGCCGCGATCATTGGCCACAAGGTGCCGCAGGATCAGGTAGATGCGCTCCAGTTGATCGGGAGCGTTGACAGCGGTGGCGATCGCCCCTAAGTCAAGGGGTTCATCACTTTGTTCTAAAACTTTGACAATCTGCCGTTGAAGCGCCAAATTTGCCGCCGCTGCTTTTTTTCCGGCTTCTACCCCCGGCTGATGGTAGGCATTGATATTCACCAAGAAGCCATAGAGACCCACTGCTCGCTCGTAGAGGGCAATCAGGGCACCCACTGTTTTCGGTGTCACCTCTGGGATTGTCACCGTCAAGGAAGGGCGGTTCTTTTCATAGAGGGCTTGGCGCGTACCTAGGAGCAGGCCACTGAGGTAATCTCCTGAGGTAATTCCCGGCTCCACCTCAATGCCGGGTTCTTGAGCATCCCGCAGCACTTCAATAAACGTGACAAAGAAGTTGGGCAGACCATCCCGCAACTGCTGCACATAGGCATGCTGATCCGTTGTCCCTTTGTTGCCATAGACTGCAATCCCTTGGTGGACAATGTTGCCATCGAGGTCTTTTTCTTTGCCGAGGGATTCCATGACCAACTGTTGCAAGTAGCGGCTAAACAACAACAGGCTATCTTTGTAGGGGAGGACAACCATATCCTTTTCACCCCGACCCTTGCCTGCATGGTGCCAAGCCAAGGCCAGTAGGGCAGCGGGATTTTGACGGATCTGCGGCACACGGGTCGCCTGATCCATCAGCTTGGCTCCTTCAAGCAGAGCGTCAATATCAATCCCTTGCAGGGCGGCGGGCAACAGACCCACCGTTGAAAGTTCAGAGGTGCGCCCCCCCACCCAGTCAAACATCGGGAAAATGGCAAGCCAGCCGTTTGACTCCGCCACTTGGGCAAGACCACTACCGGGCATGGTAACAGCTACAGCGTGATCAGCAAAGGCAAGGCCGGCTCGTTGGAAGCGAGCTTGGGTCTCTAGCATGCCATTGCGGGTTTCCGGTGTCCCCCCCGATTTGGAAATAACAATCACCAATGTCGTCCGCAGCCGATCCCCCAGTTCGGCAAAAACGCGCTCAAACCCCGCGGGATCGGTGTTATCGAGAAAGTGAATGTTGAGGGGGGGATTTACAGGAGCAAGGGCAGCCGCTACAAATTGCGGGCCTAGGGCAGAGCCGCCAATACCAATGGAGAGAATATCGGTAAAGCGTCCCCCTTGGGGTGGGGCAATGGTGCCACTGTGGACTTGCTGACTAAACTGCTTCACTTGGGCAATGGCATCGCAAATTTCTGCGCGCAATTCCGGAGTCGGTGCCAAATCGGCATCCCGTAGCCAGTAGTGCCCCACCATGCGACCCTCATCGGGATTGGCGATCGCCCCCGCTTCCAATTCCTTCATTTGCTGAAAGGCGTGCTCAAAGGCTGGCTCTAGGCGCTGTACGACCGCCGGGGTCAAGCCCATACGACTGACATCCACATAGAATTCCAATTCAGGGTGGTAGTATAACCAGTCTTGGTAATGCTGCCAAAGAGCCAAAGCATCCATAAACACACTCTCGCGCTACGATCTCAGCGTACCTCAACAACTGTCCCCTACTGAGAAAGCTGAGTTTTCCCTTAATAAACACCCGAGCTAGACTGCGCTTTTAGAACAGTGGCAAATTCCTCTAAGGCTATCCGCAAGCGATCGCCCGCCACCTCAACGAAATCATTGTGATTGGCACCCTCGACCCAGAGGAAAAATTTTGGCTCACGGGCAATGGCAAAAAGGTACTGGCCATGAGGAAAGGGCACGATGCTGTCGGCAGTACCGTGGAGAATTAACACCGGCACCTTTAGATGTGGCAGTTTATTCCTGTTGATAAATCGATCAAAGGGAAACAGTGGGAAAGGCACCACCACCCGAAAGATGGAAGTGAAGGTATTTTCTAACACCAACCCCGCAACCGCAACCCGTGTCGCCAGTTCCGTTGCTACTCCACCGCCTAGAGAACGACCATAGAGAATCACCCGTTCTGGAGGTACTCGCAGTTCCTTTGTGAGATAGGTATAGGCAGCTAAGGCATCTTCGTAGGCGTGACGCTCACTAGGCCTGCCCGAACTCAAGCCATAGCCACGATAGTCGTAGGCGAGGACGGAAAACCCCCACTGCCGCAGCCGCTCAAGAAAGGGTTCCACCATGCCGAGGTCTTCAGCGTTGCCGTGACTAAAAAGCAGTGTAAACTGAGCGTCTGGATTGGGGACATACCGCACCGCAAGACGATCGCCCTGACCCACTGGAATCAGTGTGAATGCCGCAGAAAGGGAATAGGTAGGACGCGGCGGATGGAAGATGAGTGCATCAGCGCCAAAGTAGAGATAGACCGCAATAATCAAGTAAATGAGGAGTGCTGATCGCCCCAAGCGCAGCCAGCTCCACTCCCCTAGTACCCAATCTCGTAGCCAACTCATTTAGAGGTAGAGTGCAGACTTGGTGCCACCATAGGCAGTGTCCCCAGGGGTTGATCTCCCTGCTGAGCGAGTGGGGGGACCACTTCCCGCACGCGGGCAATCACCTGACCTGTGGTTGCATCGTAAATCTGTGTCAATAGCTTAGGATAGAGGCCAATGCCAATAATCGGCACCAACAGGCAGGCAATGATAAACACCTCACGGGGTTCGGCATCCACAAGGGCTTCATGCTCAACCAGTTCCTTGTTTTCAGGGCCGTAGAAAATTTCCCGCAGCATCGAAAGTAGGTAAATCGGCGTCAGAATCACCCCCACTGCGGCCAAAAAGACCACAATCACCCGGAAGGGCAAAGAATAGGCATCACTAGTGGCAAAGCCAATAAAGACCATCAGTTCAGCCACAAAACCACTCATCCCCGGTAAGGCAAGGGAGGCCAAGGAGCAGGCCGTAAACATGGCAAAGATCTTCTTCATTTTCTGGCCGACTCCGCCCATTTCCTCAAGAATCAATGTATGGGTACGGTCATAGGTGGCTCCCACCAAGAAAAAGAGGCTCGCCCCGATTAGGCCGTGGGAGACCATTTGTAATATTGCCCCACTCATACCCAAATCGGTAAAGGAGGCAATACCAATCAGCACAAAGCCCATATGGGAAATTGAGGAATAGGCAATTTTGCGTTTCAAATTCCGCTGGGCATAGGAAGTCAACGCTGCATAAATAATATTGACTACCCCTAAAACCACCAGCACCGGCGCAAACTTGGCATGGGCTGCCGGCAGCATATCCACATTCATGCGAATTAGGGCATAGCCCCCCATCTTGAGGAGAATTCCCGCCAACAGCATGTGCACTGGTGCCGTTGCTTCCCCGTGGGCATCGGGCAGCCATGTGTGGAGAGGTACAATTGGCAGTTTGACCCCATAGGCAACTAAAAAGCCCGCATAGACCAAGAGTTGAAAACCAAGGGCATAATCCTTAGCCGCCAAGGTTTGCATGTCAAAGCTAATCGTGTCGCCGTAAAAGGCCATAGCCAAGCCCGCCACCAAAATAAATAGGGAGCTGCCAGCCGTGTAAAGAATAAACTTTGTGGCTGCATACTGACGTTTGTGGCCGCCCCAAATCGCCAAGAGCAGGTACACCGGAATTAGCTCCAACTCCCAAGCAAGGAAGAACACCAGCATATCCTGCACAGCAAAGACAGCAACCTGCCCCCCATACATGGCCAGCATTAAAAAGTAAAACAGTCGCGGCTTTAGCGTCACCGGCCAAGCGGCCAAAATTGCTAGGGTGGTAATAAAGCCCGTGAGCAAAATTAGCGGCATCGAGAGGCCATCTGCCCCCACTGACCAGCGCAGGCCAATCCCAGGAATCCAGTCATAGCTTTCCCACAGTTGCATGCCGGGGGTATTCAGGTCATAGGCAGTCGTGAAGGCATAGACCATCAAGGCAAAGTCAATTAGCCCCACCGTTAAGGCGTACCAGCGAATTGGGCGCCCTTTGCCGCTGGTATCCGGAATGAAGGGGATCGCCAAGGAGGCCACAATTGGGAACAGGATAATTGTTGTCAGCCAAGGAAACGTACTCATGGCAATTGTCTTTACTCCTGCAGCAGTTGGCAAAGAACCGTGACCAGTGTTTAGGCTTGCACCGAGAAGATGACAAATCCTAACACTGCCAACAGCACAATTAGGGCATAAAATTGGGCACGGCCGTTCTGGAAGTACTTCAAGCCTTCACCCGTAACCATTGTGACAAAGCCCGTGAGGTTGACCACCCCATCCACCACGTTGTAATCCACTTCCAAGACCTGACGTGCCAAGCGACGACAGCCTTTGATAAAGACTGCTTCGTAAAGTTCATCGAAGTACCACTTGTGCAGCGAGAACTGATACAGGGGTTCAATGGCTTTGGCGATCGCCTGCGGACGGGGAGTCCCTTTGAGATACATCAGGGAAGCGATGGTGATGCCAATCAGGCCAATACCCACAGAGCTGCTGCCAAGGATGAGGAACTCTGTCAAATCCACCGCGTGCTCCGCCATTCTCTCTTCAGCGGGAGCATGGATAAAGGCTTCAAAGAGATTGTTGAAGGGAGTACCCACAAAACCAATCAATGTCGAAGGAATTGCTAGTACCACCAAAGGCAGCGTCATTGTCCAAGGAGATTCATGGGGTTCAGCAGCGTGGTCATCGTGGTGCCCATCGTGATCATGCTGCTCCTGTAACTCTGGGGGCACATTGCGGAACTTGCCTTCAAAGGTCATGAAGTACATGCGGAACATGTAAAAGGCAGTTAAGCCAGCCGTAAGCCACGTCAGTACCCACATTGCCGGGTTGGCATGAAAAACTGCACCTAAAATTTCATCCTTCGACCAAAAGCCCGCAAAGGGAGGCACGCCAGAAATGGCCAAGCACCCCACCAGAAAGGTTGCCCCCGTAATGGGCATATACTTGCGCAGACCCCCCATGTAGCGCATATCTTGAGCCAAATCAGGGTTATGGCCAACCACCCCTTCCATACCATGGATCACCGACCCCGATCCCAGAAAGAGCATGGCTTTGAAGTAGGCATGGGTCATTAGATGAAAAAGGCCGGCACTATAGGCGCCTACGCCCATTCCCATGACCATGTAGCCCAGTTGGGAAATTGTTGAATAGGCCAAGCTCTTCTTGATGTCGTTTTGAGTGATGGCAATGGTTGCCCCCATAAACGCCGTAAAGGCACCCGTCCAGGCAATGAGGGTCATCACTTGGGGCAGTTGCTCAAATACAGGGAACATCCGCGCAATCAGAAACACGCCGGCTGCCACCATTGTTGCCGCGTGAATCAAAGCAGAAATGGGTGTCGGGCCTTCCATTGCATCCGGCAGCCATACGTGCAGGGGAAATTGGGCAGACTTAGCTACAGGACCAAGGAAGACCAAGATGGCCAAAATGGCCGCAAGGCTGGGGGACAGCAGCCCCGTATTCACCAGCTCCGTCAGGCGATCGCCCATTTCCCCAAACTCAAATGTACCCGTTGCCCAGAACAGGCCCACCATACCCAACAGAAGGCCAAAATCCCCAACGCGGTTGGTGACAAAGGCTTTTTGTGCTGCTTCCGCTGCGCTTTTGCGGTCATACCAGAAGCCAATCAGCAGGTAGGAGCACATCCCCACCAATTCCCAAAAGATATAGACCTGCACCAAGTTGGGGCTGACCACCAACCCCAGCATAGAGGAACCAAACAGGCTCAAGTAGGCAAAAAAGCGCACATAGCCAGCATCGTGAGCCATGTAGCCATCGCTGTAGAGCATGACTAAAAAGGCCACCGTAGTAACGATGACCAACATCAAGGCCGCTAGGGGGTCAATTACGTATCCCATAGCAATGTGGAGATTGCCCGCCGCTGCCCATTCAATCATTTGCGTATAGGGGGCATGGCCTTGGACTTGGCTCCAAAAGAGGCTTAGAGAATGCCCCATGGCAATGGCCATCAAGGCCATGATGAAAATAGCACTGGGTCGCCGCAGTTTCGAGGTGGTCTCTGAGAAAGCAATCAAGCCGAAGCCAACAATCAGCGCTCCCAAAAGGGGTAAAACAGGAATCAGCCAAGCGTATTGATATAGGGGTTCCATGCGTGCCACCTAACTTTCCATGAGAGCTGCCTGCCTAGAAAACCCAATAGGTATGAATCGCTAGTGTAGGCAAAACCCTCTACATTTTGCCATATCCCTTTTAACAAGCGATGAGGGGTAGCAGTTACAGAAAATTAAAAAAACGGATTTTTTAGCTTTGCCGCCATCAAAAGCCATGCTCACCACCTTTTTCTAGCCATGGGGCACATCTAAAAAAATGAGATGATCTCCTACAGTGGCTTTTGCAGCGTTGTCTGTCTTGCAGTCTTGCCAAAAGAGCTGTAGTGACGGAACAAATCAAAAAACACTACCTGTCTAACAATGCATTGATGCACCGATGGGGAAGATTGCGATGGAGTTGCATTTTGTGATAGGACGCTTATACTTGCTAGGGTCTGTCATTGGCGGGGCAATCGCCTTAATTTTTATCCCCCCTACCACCCTTGCCCAAAATGTTCCCGACTCTCGCATGGTGCAACGGGTCGAGAACGCCACATTTGTCCTTGGTGAGTTTACATTTAACAACAACAATCGCATTCCTCCAAAGATTGTCCAGCGTGCCCAAGGGATTGCCATTATTCCCAATGTGGTTCAAGCAGGCTTTATTTTTGGGGGTCGCCGGGGTGCTGGGATTCTTTTAGTCCGCAATGAAAATAACGAATGGAGCAAACCTGCCTTCATTACCCTGACGGGGGGAAGCTTTGGTCTGCAAATTGGTGCCCAATCCACGGATGTGGTGTTGGCCTTTATGGATAAATCCGTAGTCATGCGCAGCTTGGCGCAGTCGTTTCGCCTAGGAGGCAATGTCTCCGTTGCCGCAGGCCCGGTGGGTGGGGAAGTTGTCAGTCCCACCGACCCCAGTCCTCAAGTCTTTTCCTATACTCGCAGTGCAGGTCTTTTTGCCGGCGTTGCCCTTGAAGGCGCCAATATTAGTTTTGACCGCAGCGCCAATACTCGCTTCTATGGCCGGCGCAACTTGACCCCCACACAAATTTTCGCCAACTCGCCCCCTCTGCCTGCTCCGCCGGTTCTTAACGGTCTCTACAATGCCCTTGCCCGTGCAGCTCGCTAATGCTCTATCCAGACAGTGGTAAGATAGCAGTCAATAGTCCGCACTCTATAGAAGGAACACTATGGCACAGGGACAGGGTTTCGGCTTCGGTTTGGGCAAAATGAAGGAGCTGGCCGCAGCCATCCAGAAAGCGCAACAAGTTCAAGAAGGCGCCAAGAAGCTGCAAGAAGACCTTGAAAAAATGGACATTGAGGGTCAAGCAGCGGGGGGGGCCGTTAAAGTGATTATGAGTGGTACCCAAGAACCCCGCCGCGTTGAAATTAGCCCAGATCTCCTCAGTGAAGGGGCAGAGGTTCTCTCCGATTTGGTCACAGCTGCCATGCGCGATGCCTACCAAAAATCCACCGCCACCATGCGGGAACGGATGGAAGAGTTAACAGGCAGCTTAAACGTGCCGGGTCTTGGTTGATGCACTCCCCTGTCCACCACGGCACCCAAGCTGTGGCTGCTGATTGTTGAAGATGAGCCAATGATGCAACGGGGGCTAGGACAAGCCCTCCTAGAGTAATTTGCTGTGGTGGGCTGTCAAGACTTATGTGCGGGGTATTTTGAACAAGTTGGCGGTGGATGACCGTGTGCAGGCCGCAGTTGTTGCACTTCGTAATGGTTTAGTTTAAGCGTTCCCCAAGATTTTACTGGGAAGGGGAATCAGATTCTTTGGCTCCCCCTGAGAAACTTCAGCCATTACGGTTCCCACTGGATTGAACAACTGGCTTGGCATCCCAAGGGCGTGTATTTAGCCGCAGGGGGCACCCAAGGAGAACTCTGGGTCTGGCAAGCAAGTTAGAGAGAACCCGTATGGTAGGATGTTGCTGCGGGTTTAAGCTAGAGTGCCGATGAAACTCATTGATCGCTATGGCCGCCTTTTTGGCAAGGTAAGTCTTTTAGATCTTGGGGCAGGAGTTGTTCTCCTGTGCGTTTTGGCGGGATTATTCCTTCTGCCGGGGCGATCGGGCACCTCCTTAGCACAAATGACTGCTGCACAACCCATTGAGGTGGATATTCTCGTTCTTGGTCTGAGTACTCCCACTCCCCAAGACCTCATTCCCAAAGGCAGTACCGCCAACTTTATCATTCGCAACCAGCCCTATGGCCAAATTACTGTGAAAAATGTACAGGTACTGCCGCGTACAGTTACCGTTTCCCAGCCCGATGGATCGGTCAAAGCACTGCCAGACCCCCGCCCAGAGATGGCCTTTAGCAGCAATCTACTGCTGACCCTTGAAGGGCGAGGCCAAATTACTAAAAATGGCCCTGTCTTGGGGAATACTGGCATCAAAGTAGGGACACCCGTAGAACTAGAGGGCAAAGAGTATAATTTTCGCGCCTCAGTAATTGCCGTTAGACCGTTGTAGGACAATAGGCAATGCAGTCAATTTCAACCTTGACCCCCTTAGGAAGGCGCGAGACCTCCACACAGGCTCGGGCAGGCGCTGTGTCAGTATCCATGTACTCAGCATAGATTTCATTCATAGCTGTGAAGTCATTGAGGTCTGCAAGATACACGGTTGTTTTCACGACCTGTGACCAATCACTGCCAGCGGCCTTGAGGACAGCACCGAGGTTGTCCATCACTTGGCGGGTCTGCTCCTTGACATCTTCCCCACCGACAATCTCACCCGTTTTGGGATCGAGGGCAATTTGCCCTGCAAGAAAGACCCACTCCCCTTGCCGCACCGCTTGGCTATAGGGGCCAACAGGCATAGGCGCATCAGGGGTATAAATAATCACTTTTGTCATAAAACTTAAAACAATTACATCGAGGGCGCGATCGCTCTAATCGCTGATTTTACAGGGGATTGAGCCACATCTACCTGTAGCAAATCAATGGATATGATAGCCGATATATTATGCATTTATACCCCCACAATCATGTCAAGAATTCAAGCATCTTAAATAATGTTAATTATCGGCAAAGTCTGTACTCCCCTTCTATAATGCTGAATTGAGCATTCGCCTCCCGAACGGGCTTTATCGCTCCATTCTGGGTCTTTAGATTCACGATTCTTCACAATCATTGATCTAAAGATCTTTCTATATTGCCGAGGTGAATGCCCTCGTTCCTTCCTTGCCTAAGAGAGAGGAGAGACTCGATGACCATCAGTCCACCGGAGCGAGAGCCAAAGGTCAGAGTCGTGGTTGACAATGACCCGGTGCCCACATCGTTTGAAAAATGGGCAAAACCCGGGCATTTTGACCGCACCTTGGCCAGAGGACCCCAAACCACCACATGGATTTGGAACCTCCACGCTCTTGCCCACGATTTTGATACACACACGAGCGACCTTGAAGATATTTCCCGCAAAATCTTCAGTGCACACTTCGGCCATCTGGCTGTGGTGTTCATCTGGCTAAGTGGGATGTACTTCCACGGTGCAAAATTCTCAAACTATGAGGCTTGGCTGGCCGATCCCACCGGTATCAAGCCCAGTGCTCAAGTAGTCTGGCCCATTGTGGGTCAAGGCATTCTCAATGGTGATGTCGGCGGTGGTTTCCACGGCATCCAAATCACCTCGGGGCTATTCCAACTGTGGCGTGCCTCTGGGATCACCAATGAGTTCCAGCTTTACTGCACCGCAATCGGTGGCTTGGTCATGGCTGGCTTAATGCTCTTTGCAGGCTGGTTCCACTATCACAAGCGCGCTCCTAAGCTGGAATGGTTCCAAAACGTGGAATCCATGCTCAACCACCACCTCGCCGGGCTACTGGGCTTGGGGTCTTTGGCTTGGGCAGGTCACCAGATCCACGTGTCACTACCCATCAACAAACTTTTGGATGCAGGGGTCGCTGTTAAGGATATTCCCTTGCCCCATGAGTTTATCCTCAACCCCAGCTTGATGGCTGAGCTTTATCCCAAAGTGGATTGGGGCTTCTTTAGTGGCGTCATTCCCTTCTTCACTTTTAATTGGGCTACCTACTCGGATTTCCTGACCTTTAACGGTGGCTTGAACCCCGTTACCGGTGGCCTATGGCTGTCGGATAGCGCTCACCATCACCTAGCGATCGCTGTCCTCTTTATTATTGCTGGCCACATGTACCGCACCAATTGGGGGATCGGCCACAGCCTCAAAGAGATTCTTGAAGCCCACAAAGGCCCCTTCACTGGTGCCGGCCACAAAGGTCTCTATGAAGTGCTGACCACCTCTTGGCATGCCCAACTGGCCATCAACCTTGCCATGATGGGTTCGCTGAGCATTATTGTGGCCCAGCACATGTATGCCATGCCCCCCTATCCTTACTTGGCCACCGACTATCCAACCCAACTGTCGCTATTTACCCACCACATGTGGATTGGCGGCTTCTTAATTGTGGGGGGAGCTGCCCATGGTGCCATCTTTATGGTGCGTGACTACGATCCGGCAATGAATCAAAACAATGTCCTGGATCGCGTACTGCGCCATCGCGATGCCATCATTTCTCACCTAAACTGGGTGTGCATCTTCTTGGGCTTCCACAGTTTCGGCCTGTACGTCCACAACGACACGATGCGCGCCTTTGGTCGTCCTCAAGACATGTTCTCCGACACGGGGATTCAACTTCAGCCCGTATTTGCCCAATGGGTACAACATCTGCACACCCTAGCTCCCGGTGGCACTGCTCCCAATGCAGCAGCCACTGCCAGTGTGGCGTTTGGCGGTGATGTGGTTGCCGTCGGCGGCAAAGTCGCTATGATGCCCATTGTTTTGGGAACTGCCGACTTCATGGTGCACCATATTCACGCTTTCACGATCCACGTGACGGTGCTAATTCTGCTGAAAGGCCTACTCTTTGCCCGCAGCTCTCGCTTGATTCCCGATAAAGCCAACTTGGGCTTCCGCTTCCCCTGCGATGGTCCCGGTCGGGGCGGTACCTGCCAAGTTTCCGGTTGGGATCATGTCTTTTTGGGTCTGTTCTGGATGTACAACTGCATCTCCGTTGTGATTTTCCACTTCAGTTGGAAGATGCAGTCGGATGTCTGGGGTACTGTTGCCCCCGATGGCACGGTATCTCACATCACGGGCGGTAACTTTGCCCAAAGTGCCATCACCATCAATGGCTGGCTACGGGACTTCCTGTGGGCACAATCTTCTCAGGTGATTGGCTCCTATGGTTCAGCCCTATCCGCTTATGGTTTGTTGTTCTTGGGTGCCCACTTCATTTGGGCCTTCAGCCTCATGTTCCTCTTCAGCGGCCGTGGCTACTGGCAAGAGCTGATTGAGTCTATCGTTTGGGCTCACAACAAACTGAAGGTTGCACCGGCAATCCAGCCCCGTGCCCTGAGCATCATTCAAGGCCGTGCTGTCGGTGTAGCCCATTACCTCCTAGGGGGGATTGCCACCACTTGGGCATTCTTCCTAGCTCGGATTATTTCTGTAGGATAGGGGCGAGGAGGAGATAACTCACTATGGCAACTAAATTTCCGAAGTTTAGCCAAGACCTCGCACAGGATCCGACTACACGCCGGATTTGGTACGCCATCGCCATGGCTCACGATTTTGAAAGCCACGATGGCATGACCGAGGAAAATCTTTACCAAAAGATTTTTGCCTCCCACTTTGGGCATCTGGCCATCATCTTCCTGTGGGTGTCTGGCAGCCTATTCCATGTGGCATGGCAGGGAAACTTTGAGCAATGGATTCAAGACCCTGTCAACACCCGTCCCATCGCCCATGCGATCTGGGATCCCCAATTTGGCAAAGCCGCAGTGGATGCTTTCACCCAAGCGGGAGCTTCTAACCCTGTGGATATTGCCTACTCTGGTGTCTATCACTGGTGGTACACCATTGGTATGCGCACCAACGGCGACCTGTACCAAGGTGCGATCTTCCTACTGATTTTGGCTTCGCTGGCTCTCTTTGCCGGCTGGCTGCACCTGCAACCCAAATTCCGTCCTAGCCTTTCTTGGTTTAAAAATGCCGAATCTCGGCTGAACCACCACTTGGCGGGTCTGTTTGGGGTGAGTTCCTTGGCTTGGGCGGGTCACCTAATTCATGTGGCCATTCCTGAGTCTCGTGGGCAGCATGTGGGCTGGGATAACTTCCTCAGCACCATGCCCCACCCTGCCGGTCTAGCGCCTTTCTTTACGGGGAACTGGGGCGTTTACGCCCAAAACCCGGACACGGCTAGCCATATCTTTGGCACTGCAGAGGGGGCGGGAACTGCTATTCTCACCTTCTTGGGCGGTTTCCATCCGCAAACTGAGTCTCTCTGGCTCACAGATATGGCGCACCACCACCTTGCAATCGCTGTGCTCTTTATCGTGGCGGGCCACATGTACCGCACCCAGTTTGGGATTGGCCACAGCATTAAAGAGATGATGGATGCCAAGGACTTCTTTGGCACGAAGGTGGAAGGGCCTTTCAACATGCCTCACCAAGGCATTTATGAGACCTACAACAACTCGCTGCACTTCCAGTTGGGTTGGCACTTGGCCTGCTTGGGGGTGATCACTTCTTTGGTGGCTCAGCATATGTACTCGCTGCCACCCTATGCCTTCATCGCCCAAGACCACACCACCATGGCCGCCCTCTACACCCACCACCAGTACATTGCTGGCTTTTTGATGGTGGGAGCTTTTGCCCATGGTGCTATCTTCTTAGTGCGGGATTATGATCCCGCCCAAAACAAAGGCAACGTGTTGGATCGGGTACTGCAACACAAAGAGGCGATCATTTCCCACCTGAGCTGGGTGTCTCTCTTCTTGGGCTTCCACACGTTGGGTCTTTATGTCCACAACGATGTGGTCGTGGCCTTTGGTACCCCTGAGAAGCAAATTCTCATTGAGCCGGTCTTTGCTCAATTTATTCAAGCGGCCCATGGCAAACTGCTCTATGGCTTTGATACGCTGCTGTCGAATCCCGATAGCATTGCTAGCACCGCTTGGCCTAACTACGGCAACGTCTGGCTACCCGGCTGGCTTGATGCCATCAACAGTGGCACTAACTCTCTGTTCTTAACAATTGGTCCTGGGGACTTCTTGGTACACCACGCCATTGCCTTGGGGCTGCACACCACGACATTGATCCTTGTGAAAGGCGCCTTGGATGCCCGTGGCTCCAAACTGATGCCAGATAAAAAAGACTTCGGCTATGCTTTCCCCTGTGATGGGCCTGGCCGGGGCGGCACCTGCGACATTTCCGCTTGGGATGCCTTCTATCTGGCAATGTTCTGGATGCTGAATACCATTGGTTGGGTGACCTTCTACTGGCACTGGAAGCACCTCGGTGTCTGGGAAGGAAATGTGGCTCAGTTCAACGAAAACTCCACCTACCTCATGGGTTGGCTGCGGGATTACCTCTGGTTGAACTCGTCCCAGCTCATCAATGGTTACAATCCCTTTGGCACCAATAATCTGTCGGTATGGGCATGGATGTTCCTGTTCGGTCACCTCGTGTGGGCGACGGGCTTCATGTTCCTCATTAGCTGGCGCGGTTATTGGCAAGAGCTGATTGAAACCTTGGTGTGGGCCCATGAGCGCACTCCCTTGGCCAACTTGGTGCGTTGGAAAGATAAGCCCGTTGCCCTCTCGATTGTGCAAGCTCGCTTAGTGGGTCTGGCACACTTTAGTGTGGGCTACATTCTGACTTACGCAGCCTTTCTCATTGCTTCAACAGCAGCCAAATTTGGCTGATTTTCCTAGGCTGACCTGAGTTTCTAAAATCCCCTACCCTCGGGTGGGGGATTTTTGTGCTGGATTAAGAGTTTGCAAAGTTTCTATGGAAATTTTTTTGCTTTGGTAGGATAGGGCTAGCTTTTAGCGTTGGGCTGCTTTCGTTGTGACTGAGGAAGAATAAGATGCCTAATAAGCTGCTAAACCTTTGTTGGTTGCCAAGAGCTTCTCTTGCTCAGCTCATCCAAGAATCTCCCTCTATGGGCGAGCAACTTCAAGAAAGCATTGGTCTTAACTTGAATGACCTAAGGGGACTGCTCATTCAATTGATTACGGCAGTAGCACTCCTCATCTTGGGTTGGATTGCGGCGCTAATTTTCGCAAAACTGACCCAGCTCCTTTTGAAGCGTCTTCAGTTTGACACGCGGCTGACCCAATTCCTAGGCGGCGATAGTGAGGCGGTGCGGAGGGTTTCTATTGCCAGTATTATCAGTGGCATTGTTTTTTGGGTCATCTTTCTGGTGGCTGTGGTCATGTTTTTAGATGCCCTGCGGTTAACCACAGCTTCTCAACCCCTCAACGCATTTCTCAATCAGGTCTTTAGCTTCCTGCCTAAACTGGGAGCAGCGATTATTTTGGGTGCGGTGGCTTGGATGGTGGCGACATTGGCCAAGTTGGCGGCTGTGCGGTCAGCCCAAACCCTAAATTTAGATCGTCCCCTAGAGCAGTTGGCCGAGGGGGAAGCAGCGTCTCCCCCTATTTTGTTTAGTGACATGCTGGGGAATGTGCTCTATTGGTTTGTGTTGTTATTTTTCTTGCCCTTGATTTTAGGAGTTCTTGACCTTCAGGGGGCTCTTCAGCCTGTGCAAAATCTGCTCAACGATATTCTAGGGGCGCTGCCCTTTATCTTGAAGGCAGTAATTATTGCAGTTGTGGGCTGGCTAATTGCACGGATTGTGCGCGGCTTGGTGGTGAATTTAATGACTGCTTTAGGTGTGCAGCGCTTGGGTGAACGGCTCAGGCTGGGACAGGGAACACTGGGTGAATCCCTGACAACTGGTGCGGGCACATTGGTCTATGTGTTGATTTTGATTCCCACGGCGATCGCGGCTTTGGAGGCGCTGCAAATTGCAGCCATTAGTGCGCCGGCAACAGCAATGCTCAATCAGATTTTGCTGGCACTACCGCGCATCTTTACGGCGGGGGTGATTTTGGTGCTGGCCTATTTCATTGGTCGTTTTGTGGCGGATACACTGACGGGCTTTTTGGCTAGCTTGGGCTTTGACCAAGTATTTGTTTGGCTAGGCTTACCGACCCCTCCTGCCGAAGGAGAACAGGCCGCTGAGACGCAGCGCCAGTGGCGTCAGCCCTCGGAAATCGCTGGCATTGTCGTATTGGTTGGCATTGTCTTGGTGGGCGCGATCGCTGCTGTTGAAGTGCTTGAGATTCCGGCATTGACGGCGTTTGTCAGTGCCCTACTGGTCATTTTGGGTCAAGTGCTGGTGGGGATTGTCATCTTTGCGGTGGGTCTGTATTTGGCAAATTTGGCTTTTCGTGTGGTTGCCGCTACGGGTGGATCCCAAGCCCGCTTTTTGGCGCAGGCGGCGCGAATTGCCATTCTTGCCTTTGTGGGGGCAATGGCACTGCAACAAATGGGCATTGCGGCCAGTATTGTAAATTTGGCCTTTGGCCTGCTCTTTGGTTCCATTGCAGTGGCGATCGCCCTCGCTTTTGGGTTGGGATGTCGCCAAATTGCAGCGGCGCAGGTGGAGGAGTGGATTGCGTTGCTCAAGGGCAAGCAGTCTGATTCGCAATAACTGTGCAATGCCGCAATAACTAGGTACAGGGACAGCCCTTACAAGAGTCCTAAGACTAAACTGGGCTGTCCTATTTTGCTATGGTTTAACTTAGTAGCGCACAAAACACTGTTTGAGCTGATTGTTTCCTGGCTGGTAGAGGACGTAACTAGCCATACTGGGCTGTCGCCCTACAGAACCCACGCCAATGAGACGCCGTTGTGACAGGTCAAAGGTTTGTTCCTCCCTGCCGTCTAGGGTTTTCACCTCACTGGTTAAGGCTTCTGCACGAATCCAGCAGTCAAACAGTTCTCCAGAACGTCCGCAAAATAGCTGATTGGCATCGGCTCGAATTAGGCGATCGCATAACACCACTGGAGAGGTGGCTGGCGTTAAGACTTCTGAGGCACTGACCGGACTGCCATGCACTAAAAGACAATCTAGCTCATGGAAACCAAAGGGGAGCGATCGCAACCACTGCACCGAAGAACGGGAAATGGACTCCCACAGCCGGCCAACTGCTGCCTCTCCTTGCTGGGCAATCAACTCAGGAACTTCCCCCGATATGCCGACACCGAATAGATTAAAGCATTGCTCCTCCCACCAGCCTATACAAATCTGAGGTTCTAAAGGCTCTAGATCAGGCATTTGTAAACGTTGCACAACGGCGTCATTTTCCCCCTTAAGACCAATAATGTCCCCTAGGACATAAAGCGTCGTAATGGGGGGACGCTGTCGCTGTAAATCCCTAAGCACTGCCTCCAGTGCTCTCAAATTCCCCTCAATACCGCTAAGGATAGCCCAGTGAGCGATCATCGCTGGCACACGTGATGAGGATCATCAGCTCGTTCTGCAAACTCCATGCCCCGTGCCAATCGCCATGCAAAAATTGGTGGCAACCCCTGCTCAAGAATGGCGGCACAGGTTTTTTGGTAATCGTAGGGAACTTCCCGTAGCGTAACTTCTTGGGTATCAGTGTCGTAGATAACGTAGGTGGCATTGGGACGGCCATGCCGTGGCTCTCCCACCGAGCCAGCATTGACAATCATCTTGACAGTTGCTTGAAATTCTTGGGGGGTTTCTCCCCTGTGCTGGACTCGAATCTTTCCCTCCCGTAAGTAGCGCACATAGGGAATGTGGGTGTGGCCACAGAAGAGAACCTCTGCTTGAGCAGCTAGGACTCGCTCAAGGGCAGCAAATCCATGCATGCTGGGCAGGAGATATTCATGTTGGCTATTAGGACTGCCGTGGACAAAGCACAGGTTTCCCTGACGTAGGGTCATCGGTAATTGGGCAAGGTAATCACGAACTTCAGGATGTAGCACCCGATTTGTCCATTCATGGGCACGTCGCCCCCGCTTCTCAGCTAATTGAGAAGGGTAGCTGCATTCACAGGCATTCAAACCCATGACAATATCTTCATCCCAGCACCCCTGACAGGTGGGAATGTCGAGAGAGCGAATCATCTCCACCACTGCATTGGGATAAGGACCATAGCCCACAAGATCCCCAAGACAGTAAATTTGATCTACTCGCTGACGATCAATATCCAACAGGACAGCATTCAGGGCTTCGTAGTTACCGTGAATACAGGATATTACTGCATACTTCATGGCCTAGGCCTCCACTTGTGTACGGTAGTGGGCTTGGTATTGCGCTAGAAGACTATCACTCAAAACTGCATCCTCTATGAGTTGACGAATGGCTGCCTTGTCTAGAGAGTGGCCGATTAGCTCTAAACCACTCCAGCGCTGGGGGCGCCCTTCTAACCAGGGTGGCACGTTGAGGTTGGTGTACTCGATCTCCTCAACACCTAGACAAAAGTCAACGGCAAAGGCTTGACCATCCGGTAGTTCAAAAATGCCTTTCAACCGCTGCACTGAACCATAGGCTCCCGCTGTCAGTTCCAGGAGCAGCTCATCTAAACTGGGAGGATCAAAGACTTGACCCGTGAGTTCTATTTGCCACAGCTGCGGCAAGGTTGGCGCGATCGCCGGCAGAGGCACCACCGCTTCAATCACCTCATCCGCCCATTGCCCTAGCTCCGTATCCTCTGGAGTGGCGATCGCCACCCGCTTAACCGAAGACACCGGAAGTTGCAACTGGTGGACGTCCAGGTGATAGCCAATCTCTAGAAAAAATTGCCCTTCCTTTGGCAACGTGTTCCAGCATTTCTCTAGGCTGATTGTGGGCAGGACTTGTAATCGTGGATAGAGATACCCCATGCGTACCAAGTCTACCCCCATTGCTCCATACCCCGGACAGGCGTAAAAAAGGGCTTTCTGCCAACTCTGGGCTGCTAATTGCTGCCGAATCCAGTGGGTCTTGCCGGCACCCCAACGACCGGCAACAACAATGACTTGGCAGGTATCCATGGCGTTGTTTAGTGGAAGGAGGGTTGATGGCGAATCAGGTCAAGAAATTCTTGACGAGTGCGGGCATCCTCTGCAAAAACCCCCTGCATTGAACTGGTGACAGTCCATGATCCTGGTTTTTGAACCCCGCGCATGACCATACACATGTGGGTGGCTTCAATCACCACTGCAACACCTTGGGGCTGAAGCAACCCCTGCAGGGCATCGGCAATTTGCTGGGTCAATCGCTCTTGGACTTGAAGACGCCGCGCATACATTTCACAAATGCGGGCAATTTTCGACAATCCAATCACTTTGCCATTGGGAATATAAGCCACATGGGCGCGACCAATAATCGGCAAAATATGGTGCTCACAGGAACTGAACAGATCAATGTCGCGCACTAAGACCATTTCGTTCGTGTCTTCGTGAAAAACAGCCCCATTGAGAATCTCATCAAGGGATTGATAATAGCCAGAGGTTAAAAATTTTAAGGCCTTGACCACTCGCTTGGGGGTGTCCCGCAGTCCCTCGCGATCCGGATTTTCACCCAACCCCATCAGTAGTACGCGCACAGCCTGCTCCATCTCAGCATCGGAAACACGGGGAGAAGGAGCCATTGGGAGTGCAGCAATGGCAGCATCTGCCGTGGTTAGTTCAGGAAGGGAAAATTGGGTCATGGCTTGAAGTTTCCGACAATTTGATAACGATTATCATTCTATTTCAGCGGCTTTAAAATGTAAAGAAAAGGTGTAGGGCAAACCCTACACCTAAACATATGAAATCAATTGAAAAAGAGCTATAGCTCTCCCTAAAGTTGGGGCACAAACTGCTCTTTATCAGGAACTACAGTGTACTCGGCAACAATTTGGCGAAACTCCTCGCCATCAATGGTTTCTTTTTCCACCAACAAGTCCACCAAGCGGTCAATGACCACTCGATTTTCGCGGATGATTTTGATAGCTAATTCGTAGCTGTGCTGGACTAATTCCCGCACTTGAGCGTCAATGCGAGCGGCAATTTCCTCGGAGTATTCAGTTCGAGATACCAGATCCCGACCTAGGAACACCTCACCATTTTGGGTCTCTAACGAGAGGGGCCCTAGGTCGGACATGCCAAAGCGGGTGACCATCTGCCGAGCCATGGCTGTTACCTGTTGCAGGTCATTCCCTGCGCCAGTGGTCACCTCAGCATCCCCAAAGACAACGTATTCGGCAGCGCGCCCCCCTAGAGCACCTGCCATGCGCGCCATTAACTGCGATCGCGAGATGAGACCCGCATCCTCTGAGGGCATAAACCAAGTGAGACCGCGGGCTTGGCCGCGAGGGACTAAGGTGACTTTTTGCACAGGATCGTGATCCTTAAGCAGGGTGCCGACAATAGCGTGACCCACCTCGTGGTAGGCAATGAGCCGCTTGCTTTTGCCGTCAATTAGCGGTGTACCCTCCATGCCAGCCACCACCCGATCAACTGCATCATCAATTTCCAGCATTGTAATTGCTGGTTTACGGCGGCGGGCGGTGAGGATAGCTGCTTCATTTAGCAGGTTAGCCAGATCGGCTCCTGTAAATCCAGGGGTGCGGCGGGCAATCGCCTCAAGGGAGACTTCAGGCGCCAGTTTTTTGTTACGGGCATGGACGCTGAGGATTGCCAAGCGACCCTTAATATCAGGGGCGTCAACAATGACTTGACGGTCAAAGCGGCCAGGACGCAACAGTGCTGCATCGAGGACATCCGGACGGTTTGTTGCCGCAATAACAATGATGCCAGTATTGCCCTCAAAGCCGTCCATTTCAGTCAGCAGTTGGTTGAGGGTTTGCTCCCGCTCATCGTTGCCTCCGCCAATCCCAGCTCCCCGCTGGCGACCCACGGCATCAATCTCGTCAATAAAAATCAAACAGGGCGCATTTTCCTTGGCTTTGCGGAAAAGATCCCGCACACGGGAGGCACCCACTCCGACAAACATTTCCACAAATTCTGACCCCGAGATGGAGAAGAAGGGTACCCCCGCCTCGCCGGCGATCGCTTTGGCCAACATTGTTTTGCCGGTGCCGGGCGGCCCTACCAATAGCACCCCCTTAGGAATACGGGCACCCACCGCCGTAAATTTCTCCGGCTTTTTCAGGAAGGTGACCACCTCTTGTAGTTCTTCCTTGGCCTCATCCACGCCGGCTACATCGTCAAACATGACACCCGTTTTGGCCTCCATTTGGAAACGGGCACGGGATTTACCAAAGTTCATCGCTTGACCTGGTCCTCCCGGCACGTTGCTGGAACGGCGGAAGAGGAAGAAGAGTCCCCCCAAAAGCAAAACGGGGAAAAGCAGGTTCCCCAATAGACTCCACAGGGCGCCATCATTGCGAGCCGGATGCACATCAATTTCTACATGCTGCTCTCGCAGTTTACTAATGACTTCTGGAGCTGTACCCGGCATATCCACCCGTACCCGCAGGGGGCGACCGTTAATCAACTCTGGATCAGAGACATCAACAATGGCGGTGCGACCGTTGTCGAAAATATCCACTTTGCTAATACGACCCGCATCCAAATAGTTGAGGAATCGCCCATAGCTCATGCGGGTACTCGCCGTATTGAGGGGAGGCTGACTTTGATTGAGCATTAAGTTGCTCGCCCCCTGCCAAAGGAGAAGGCCCACTAGCAGTAGGGGTATCGACCAAAGGAGAACAGTTTTCCAAGAGACTTTCATTGGCGGCGCTTTTTATCAGGTTCTTAACTAAATTTAACATATCCCTCCCAAAGGCGGGGTATTAGTTCATCATGCCCTCCACAAGGCGATCGCGCCGTTGTTGGAGAACTGCCCGCAGCAGTGGATAGCCCTGCAACTGAGGATCCTGTGCAATCAATTCAGTGGCTGCCGATCGCGCTGCCTCTAGGCAATCTTGATCCTCCACAAGGCTAGCCAAGGCAAAGTCTGGCAACCCCGATTGCCGCGTCCCCAGCACCTCCCCCGGACCGCGCAGCTGCAAATCCATTTCGGCGATAAAGAAGCCGTCCTGAGACTGTGCCAACACATTTAACCGTTGCTTGGCAGCCTCATTGCGAGAACTATTCAGT
>NZ_JARJMS020000070.1:0-21583 GCF_029335995.1 Thermosynechococcus sp. Uc | reverse complement strand
ACCTATGAGTGGAAAGAATATCCTGATATTGGCCAAGAAGCAAAAGCAGTCAACCGGATGTGCCGTGACTTGTTATACAGCAAGGGGAAAGTGGCGATCCCCTGGGGAAACTCTATTCTTATTCAGGAGCTGGTTGAGGACGCCTCAAAACTTGAAGGAGATACCTGGAAATTAGTTAATCTAGGATCTCCACAAGAGATAATTCTAGACTGTGCTGAACCTAACCAGCGAAAAGCACTTGAAAGCATTCAGCGATTGCGCTTGCGAAAAGTTCTAGAATCAAGTGCCCGCAATTCCAAAAATTACGATGTCCAAAAGGGAACTGACAATAGTATTCTGCTCCTGAAAAAAAGCGATCCAGAAATTCAACGTGAGGGTTGGCAAGTGTTTAAGGGTCTCTGTTGTGACGTTAGAGTGGATGCCGCTGCCAATCTCTACCTTGAAGTAGACTGCCAGTACCATTTTCATACTCCGTGGAATTTCCAACAATGGCTTGAGAAATATCCTCATCTGCCCTTTTCTTGGCTGTCCAATACCTATCGAACAAAAGATAATCAATTGCTCCGTTGGGAATATGTGCGCTTAGATCCTGAAGCGTCACCAGACTCAATATTTGTTGCGGGATGCAACAAAACCCTAGCGGAGTATCACCGTGATCAAGGTGCAAAAGAAGACGAAATTACCAAGTCTCAAGTGGTGTATGTCCGCAGGAGAAACAGTAGAAACGATAAGGAAGTGCCCCATCTCTCCTGTCGGCTTACCCCCAGTGTCACTCTAGAAATCCTCAGTGAACTGAGAACTACTGGGGATACCAAATTACAAAGGGCTGTTGATGAGGTGTTCCAAAAAATTCGCATTCCTGTCAAAGACCGGCTAGAAGCTGTTCAAGGTGTTGTGGAATATCTTTGCAAGGAACACTATAAGGTAGCACCTCCCCAAGGACCAGTGCAGAAAACAGGCTATCAGTTGCCCAGTGCTGTTTTTCTCGCCAAGGATGGGCAGATTGTAAAAGGGGTGAATGAGATTTTCAAAAAGGGCTGCGCTCAGGTGGGGGAAGAGACCTTTGGCTTTCTCAACCTCGATCCAACACAGCCCGACTGTCCTCCCCTAATTAAGGAGTGTCTAGATAAGTTGGGCAAAATCCATGGAAAAACCCTCCAACTTATCCCGCTGCAATTGCCCTCGCCATGCCAAGGACTTCCTACGAGTGAGCTTGAACGGCAACAACTTTGGCGCGATTGGGCTGAGGGGGGCAGCGGTAGCGATATCCGCACAGCGTTGGTGATGATGCCTTACTCCTTAGAAAAACAACGCATCCGTGAAGAAGCCCTAGGAGCAGGCATTGCCACCCAATTTTTTACACCTGAAAACATGAACAACAGCAAGGTATGGAATATTATTTTGGGACTGCTGTGTAAAGCGAAGTGGCAACCTGTTTACCTTCAGCTACGCCAAGATTTAGCAGTGGCAGAGCTAATTATTGGTTTTGATGCAGGTACGGATCGCTCCCTGTTCTTTGGTACCTCCGCTTTTGCCATACTTGCCAATGGCCAGTCTTTGGGCTGGGAACTGCCCATCGCGCAGCGGGGTGAAAAAATCAGCGGCGAAGCCATTAAGCAAATCGTTCTCAAACTTGTAGGTAAGTTTCAGAAACACAAGAAATGCGATCCAAAGAAAGTTCTTCTATTGCGCGATGGCTTGGTATGGAAGGAAGAGTTTGAAAGTACAATTCAGGCACTGGAGAAGAAAAACATTCAGGTTGACATTCTCAGCGTGCGCAAAACGGGGGCAGGGCGGGTTGCTCAGGGTAACAACTATGCGGCTGCCCCCAAGGGAACAGTAATTTTCGAGCCTGAAGAACGATCTTTTATTCTCGTGAGTAGTGAGCCCATCAAAAGGAAGACAGATAAACTAGAACTAGGAAGTGCCCGCCCGCTGCAGGTTATTCACGAGTATGGGGACACTCCCCTTGATTTACTGGCAGTACAAACCTATCATTTGGCTCAGCTCCATCCAGCAAGTGCCTTTAGCCATGCCCGCCTACCTTGGGTTTTGCATTTGGCTCACCTCCACAGTCAAGAGTTTGCCCGCATTAAAAACTTTAGTCTCCTAGACTCGATAGATCGCAATAAATTAATCGCGGTTTAATAACCGCAGGTGTCTCTACCTGCGAACTCAAGGTCACAGGGAAGCAGCAGTTCCCCATCCTGAAATCGATTTCCACGTGTGAACGTTACTTGGTTCACCTACTGAGACAATTGTCGAATTAAGAGGTCACCCATTTCCCGACAGCCCACCAGTTTACAGCCCTCCGCCATGAGATCGGCGGTGCGATAACCCTGATCCAAAACGGCAGTGATTGCTTCCTCAATTGCTTGCGCTGCCGCTGGCTGGTTCAGGCCGTAACGCAGCATCATTGCCGCACTCAGCACCATTGCCAAAGGATTGGCCTTATCTTGACCGGCAATATCTGGGGCAGAGCCATGAACTGGTTCAAACAGACCGGGACCGGATTCCCCAAGACTGGCCGAGGGCAGCATACCAATACTCCCTGTGAGCATTGCCGCAATGTCGGAGAGAATATCTCCAAATAGGTTGCTAGTGACAATTGTGTCAAATTGTTTTGGAGCGCGCACTAGCTGCATGGCGGCATTGTCCACGTAAAGGTGCGTTAGCTCTACATCGGGATACTCAGTACTCAAGGCACTCAGGCGATCGCGCCACAATTGGGAAACTTCGAGAACATTGGCCTTATCCACTGAGCACAGTTGTCGCCGCCGCTGGCGTGCCGTTTCAAAGGCCACCCGCCCAATGCGATCAATCTCGCTTGCGGTGTAGGCCATGGTGTTTACCCCCCGCTGCTCACCCGTTTCGGTGGTGAAGATTCCTCGCGGTTGACCAAAGTAAATGCCGCCAGTGAGTTCGCGCACTACCATGAGATCCACGCCGGCAATGACTTCTGGCTTGAGGGAAGAGGCATGCACAAGTTGGGGAAAGATTTTGGCGGGGCGTAAGTTGGCAAATAGCCCCAGACCAGCGCGGAGGGCAAGCAGGCCAGTTTCTGGCCGCAGATGGCGGGGCAAAGTGTCCCACTGGGTGCCGCCAATGGCCGCTAAAAGGACGGCATCGCTTTGGCGGCAGGTGGTCAGGGTTGCTGCTGGCAGCGGTTCCCCCACTGCATCAATGGCAGAGCCACCCACAAGGGCAGGCAAAAAGTCAAACTCCAAGTCAAAGCGGGGGGCGATCGCCTGTAGCACATCGAGGGCAACAGCTGTAATTTCTGGACCAATGCCATCCCCGGCCAAAACCGCAATGCGATATGTGGTTGCCATGCCTGTCTCAAAATCACCGATCTTTTACTCTACACCAGTGGTAGTGACCTAAGTGACCTATTGAACTCAATCCGCGAGATAGCCATCCGGCAGAATCGCCTCCCTCATATCCACAGCACTGAGATCAACCCCATTGAGACTGGCGCCTGTGAGAATTGCTTCAATAAGATTGGCTCCCCGCAAGTCGGCACCACTGAGATTTGCCCCCATTAAGTTGGCACCAATGAGAATCGCTGAACTCAGATCCGCTCCCCGCAATAGTGCTTGGGCAAGGCTCACCCCCCGTAAATCGGCACCCACAAGGTTGGCTTTGTCCAAACAGGCATGGCGTAAATTGGCTTCTTTGAAAGCCACCTCACGGAGATTGGCTTCCTCTAGGCGGGCACGGCGCAAATTCGCCCCGATGAGAATCGCCCGCTCTAGGTTAGCCTGTTGCAAATTGGTGGCACTGAGATTGGCACCGCGTAAATTGGCCTGTACAAGTTGACTTTCCCGCAAAACCGCATCTGCGAGATCGGCACCCCGCAGGTAGGCTTCAGTTAAGTTGGCACGGCTCAGGTTGGCACGCTCTAGCTCGGCAAGGGTGAGATCCGTGAGTGTCAGATTGGCATCCCGTAAAATTGCTTCACTAAGTTGGGCACCAGTGAGGTTGGCCTCACTGAGATCAGCATTGGCAAGGTTGGCACGGGTCAAATCTGCTCCCGTTAAGTTAGCCTCGCGCAGAGACACCCAGCGCAGATCGGCGCTGATTAAAATCACGCCCCGTAGATCAGCCCCCCGCAGATCTGCTTGACTGAGATTGACGCCTGTGAGAATTGCCCCTCGTAAATCAGCGCCTTGCAGGTTGGTACTTTGTAAAGCAGCATCCGTAAGGTCAGCACGGGAAAGGTCAATGCCTGTTAAAATACACCGACTCAGGTTAGCACGGCGCAAATGTATTCCTGCGAAATCGCGATCGCCAACGTGATATCGTTTCAGCAAAACATCTGCTTCCACAGTAAGTGAGTCACTTCCTTAGATCGCATACCCGAGTTGATAGTTGAGAATTCCCTCAATTTTGACCGAATTTACGGTAATGAGATTGATTTTAGGCGAATTCGAGCAATGTAGTGGGTAAATTGATTATCCCGCACATCACTAGTGATGCCTAAAGCAAGAAAGGGCTGGAGCGATCGCGCCACTTCAGGAGCCAGTTGTGGCAAGAGCAAGTTGTTTTGCAATGGGCCTAGATCACTCAAATTTAGGTAGAACTGTGTGCCTTTAGGATCGGGAAGCACAGCCCGGTAGAGGGGAGAGTCAGCCAGGGAGCGCTCAGGGGGGCGACTCATATCCGTCAGAGGCCCCAATGTTAAAAAAAAGGTATTGTTATTGAGCCAACCATGCTGTCCTACAGGGAGGCCGGGGGGAATGCGCCACGTGGTAAGGGGTTGGGGATCGTTTGTTCTTTGTTGGACTTGCCAGCGCAGGCGATCGCGAATTTGGGTATCTAGCTGACTTAGGGCTTGGCTGGCTTGAGAGCGATTGCTGGTCTGAGTTAGAAAGAGCAAGCTAGGAGCATTTCCCAGCGCAGCCATGGGCACAAAAGCAGCGGCAAATTCACCATCCATCCAAGGCACAAAGGCCTGTTGCCAATCCAGTCCTGTGAGATCTTTAACGGTGCTCACAATGGTTTCTCGGAGAGCAGCAGGGGTATTTTGCCATAAATTTCTAAAGGAGCCAGTGCTGTAAAAGGCGAGGGTGGTCTCAGGAACCAGACGAGTCAGCTCACGGCTTCGGCCTTCACTGACAAGGGGTTGATTCTGCTGTGATCGCCAAGTTACTGCTTCCAACTCAATTTGCTCAGGGGTCATGTCGGCTGTGAGCACCATCCCCTGCAGGTCCTGGGGCGGTTTTGGCAGGGTTCCCTCAGGGGCAGCCATCTGACTTGCTAAAAAGGCAGGCAAGTTCAAATAGAGTTCCACCAGCGGACGAGGGTCAGATAGCCCTTTTACTGCCTGTTGGTAGGTGGGCTGGCGGGCAATGCCGCTGTTGCCTTGGGCAGTGGCAATCACCTGCTGCAGGGCACTTTGATGCTGACTCCAGACAATGTAGGCTTTGTCTGCATGCTTGAGGAGGGCGATCGCACCCCTATCGGGGTCAGGGAGGATCCCCTTGGCCTTGAAGATTTTGACGCCATTGATTTCTGTGATGGGTTCGCCAATAACACTTTGCAGGAGTTGCTCCCCCATGGGGAGATTTAGCGTCGGCACAATCCAAGCATAGGGGGGCAGCGGCGATTCCCGAAGCGATTCTGGCGTCATGGGCAAAAGTACTAAGGTAGCCTGGTCGCCAATGAAGGGACGCACATCCTTGAGGTAATCTAGCTGCTCAAGATTGACCCCCGTCGGCGACAAAGGCGCATAGGAGGGATTTAACCAAGGTTGGGTTTGCAATAAGCCACTTTTGGCAAGGGCTTCCCAAGGCTTGGGATCGGTGGGCAGGGTGAGGGTCAGCAAGGCTGTTGGGGGGGCGATCGCCATTCCAGGTGCAATCGGACGTTGACTGAAGCGTTGCCATAGAAAGACCCCGGCTGCGGCGGCTGCGCCGACAATGACAACTGCTACGCCACCCCCAAACCAGGGGCGGAACCGACGGACAGACTGAACTGAGGGCTGAGATTCAATGGTCATTGAGGCTCTCCAACAAGTTCGTACAGTGTAGTGCGCTGACGCGGGGTTCGCCCTAAGGAGCGAATTGCTGCCACAAGATTGGCTGGGCTAACTCCTGTTCCTCCCCGTGCTCCAGCCACTGAAGTGATATGTTCTTCCATCAGCGTTCCCCCCAAATCATTACAGCCCCAATCCAGTGCCATGGTTGCCCCCTCTAGGCCAAGTTTGACCCAACTGGGCTGGTGGTTGACAATCCAAGGTCCCAAAAATAACCGCGCCACTGCCGTCAGTACCAATGTCGGTAATAGCTGTGGCTGGAGGTGTCCTACCCATTGTCGCATTGCCTTGGGAGCAAGTTCCCCGACGTAGGGCAGAAGAATAAACTCCGTAATGCGGGCGGGATAGTTTTGTTCTAAAGCATTTTGCTGAAGTTGCTGTAGGCGTTGGAGGTGAGCCACCTGATCCGCTGGTGTTTCAATGTGGCCGCAGAGCATGGTGCTGGTTGTCCATACCCCCAAGCGATGGGCTGTTTCCACAATCTCAAGCCAAGTGGCGGTGTTAATTTTCTCAGGACAAATTTTTGAGCGCACCCGATCCACTAACACTTCCGCAGCCGTACCGGGCATGGAGTCCACCCCGGCCTGGTGCAGAACGTCAATCACTTGGGCATAGGAAAGGCCGTCTTCACGGGCAATAAATTGAATCTCTTGGGGCGAAAAGGCGTGGAGATGGATACTAGGAAAGGCGGTTTTAATTTCCCGTACGAGGGATTGGTAATAGCGCAACGTAGAGCTGCCTTCCTTAGCGGCTGGATTGAGTCCCCCCTGCATACAGATTTCCGTAACCCCTTGGGTCGCGGCATCCGCAATTTTGGCCAGAATCGTCTCAATGTCGAGCCAGTAGGCATCGGCAGCGGTGGCATCGCGACGAAAGGCACAAAAGCCGCAGTGTTGCTCACAGATATTGGTGAAGTTGATGTTGCGGTTAATCACATAGGTGACGGTATCCCCCACCAGTTGCTGCCGCAAGCGATCGCTGGCGGTTTGCAGTGCCCTGAGTAGGGGGGGCAATGGTTCTTGAGGATCACTGATTGCGGCTAAGGGAAGGGCGGTTGTCAAAAGTGTCAGGGCTTGTTGGGCAGAAATGCCGTTGTTAGCTAGAACCTCCTCCAGCTCGGCGATCGCCACTAGGGTCTGCATGGCATCTACTCCATCTTGAGGAAATTAGGTCACTGTTTCTTTAGCTTAAGGACAGACCTTTTCTAAAATATGGAAGACATCGAAGGGGGAGTTGTGATGGCAGCAGAGGCGGTGGGCATGGTGCAAGTCTTGGGGTACCCGGCAGCCCTTGCTGTGGCCGATACATTGGTAAAAGCTGCTCAGGTCACCCTTGTCAGTTGTGAGGGGATTGGTGCAGGCTATTGGACAGTGGTGATTCGAGGAGAGGTGGCGGACGTGAATGCAGCAGTTCGAGCGGCGCGATCGCTCAGTGGCCACGTGGTTATTTCCCATCAGATTATTGCCCGTCCCGATGGTAATTTGGAACACGTCCTACCAATTGTCACACCTAGCCGGCCACTTGAGGATTTCTTACTTTGAAGTGTTTTGAATCGGTGGTTGAGGTAGGAGTCGTCGCACCGACCGTAGCAGGTTATCAATGGCAGTAGCTGGAATAAAGTGAGCCGCGTTATGCTTTGTTTGAAAGCAGCCTAAGGCAGCCTCCAAATTCCCTTCAGCACCCATCCATTCCCAGAACGGAGGAAAAGCGGTTTGAATCTCCGCTAAATCAATCGTCATTTTGTGGGTTTTGTCGCGCAGAAAGAGTTCAATGTTGCTGTTGACGGTATGGCAATAGTCCAAGCACCCTTCTAAGGGGTCAGCATTGGCTGGTAAGTTTAGCAAAATCCCCTCGCGGTATGCTTTCATCATCTAGATGCCGTACCGTTGGCGGTAGCTGTGGGCAACACTGAGGTCATCCCGCCGCAGGTGAACGTAGTAAGCGCGATCGCCATAGGCTTGATCGAGTCGCCCCAAAAACCAAGAAAGGCGATTGTCCACTTCAATATGGCGATCGGGGTAAGCCAAGCGTGCTTCCCCCAGCAGGGATGTCCGTGACTCATGGGCACTGCTGAAATTGGTGATGAAAGTGCAAGCTTTGGCAAACGTGACCGAACCGCAGCGACCAGTGCAGAGGACAAAAACGTTCATTACCCTAGCGCGATCCTTGCAGTTGCTTCACTTGCTCGGGGGTGAGAATGGTCAGCATTTCGACCCGGGCATCTTGTGTCACCTTCGAAAGCTGTGCTTTTTGCTCCGGCCGCAGGGCAACTGCGTTTATGGCCTCACTCGTGGGTTTCCCCTCTTTGATGGCATTGCGAAAGATGCGCTGTTGATCGCGATCCAAGATTTTGAGGATGCGATCGTTGGTGCGCAGTGTTAGCCGCAGTACAGCCTGTTTTTGCTCAACACTGAGATGGAGTTTTTTCATTTGCTCGGCGGTCAATAGGCCGCCACTGGTTTGAGCCATCACTTGGGGAGAAATGGCTGCAGCGCTGAGGCTCACCCCAAGGGCGATCGCCATCACTAGTTGCGGAATCTTCTTCTCCATTCCTGCACTTACCACTACTGCGATTGCTACCCCTATTCTAGGCTGTCCAAGCCGGATGATTGAGTAGGGCATTGATCACCTGTACCCCCCGCAGTTGATTTGTCAGGGGTAAATGGCCACGAGGGGCACTCAAATCCCAGATAAATTCATGGGGATAGCGCGGCCAACGCTTACCTTGCCGCCAGCCAATTTTCTCCCAGAGGCGATCCCAGTTTTGCCCGCAGCCCAGCCACAGTTGCCGCTGCACTGAATAGCCAAAGCGACCCAGAGAAAACGCAAGCCACAGTTGATCAATAGTTTGCAAATCCACAATTGGGAATTGCTCCACCTCCGTGAAATAGAGCCAGCGGCGTTTTTGCGCCATTGGACCTGCCAGTTCACACAGCTTTTGGCTGGTCAGGCGATCGGCGGCTTCAAAATTTTCAGCCACTAGGAGTTCAGCAAGTTCCCGGTAGTCCACCCCCCGCTCAGAGCGTAGAGGAATGACGCCTTGGGGATAGTCCTGTTGCAAAAACCCATGAATTGTTTCCTCAGGGCTGCGATAGAGAAGACGATAGGCTTGGCCTCGCACCCATAGGGCGGGCGGGGGAGAGAAACTGGCACTGTCTCTCAGGAACTCCTGCAGAAGTTGATAGCCTTCACTGCCCATCGTACTCAGGGTGGTCATGGCAGCCAGTTGGGATTTTTCGTTGCCGTTGTACAACTGCTGCCGTAAATCGGCTAAGGCGGGTTCTGTGGTGACCATGTGCCTAATGACTCCTCCCCGTACAACTCCAAAATGCGCTGGACAATCGCCGTCGTTGAACTGGGAACCTCTACTTGAATGAGTTCAATGCGACCCCCATAGCGTTGGACGGCTGCCGCCTCCGGTAGGGTCTCCAGTTGATAGTCACCCCCCTTGACGTAGATCTCCGGTTGGAGTACCTCAATCAGGGCGGTGGCGGTGCGATCGCTAAATAGCACAACTGCATCTACTGATCGTAAACCAGCCAGCACCTCTGCCCGCTGCTGTTCGGGAATAATTGGCCGTTTTGGCTTTAGGGCAGCCACGGAGCGATCGCTATTTAACCCCACCACTAGGCGCTTGCCAAGGGCACGGGCGGCCGCTAGGTAGCGCACATGACCGGCATGGATGAGATCAAAACAGCCGTTGGTAAACACCAAGGGGCGCCAGTCTTGGGGAGCGGCGCCAATTGCAGCAACAAGAGTGTCAACGGTGTAAAGACAGGGAATCAGGGGAACGCTCCTAGGAAGACTAACTGAGTGTGCCACGAAATAGTCCTTGGGGACGCACCAAGAGCACGGCCATCATGATCCCCAAGGCAACGGCTAGCTTGTATTCAGAGGGAATAAGCAGTGTACTCATCTCTTGAGCAACACCGATAATCAGGGCGCCAGCGATCGCTCCGTAGGGATTGCCAATGCCGCCAAGAATCACACTGGCAAAGAGGGGCAAGATCAAAAACCAACCCATATTTGGTCGTACTGCTGTAATCAGGCCGTACAGACCCCCGGACACACCTGTGAGCACTCCTGCTAGAAGCCAGGTGCACAGCACCACCCACTCGACATCAATTCCCGAAACCCGCGCCAAGTCGAGATCATCGGCCACCGCCCGCATCGCCTTGCCCACTTTCGTGCGTTGGAGGATGAAATGCACAGTGGCAATTGCCATCACCGCCAGAATCATCACAATCACCTTCGAGTAGATAATTCTCACACCCCAAACATCAAGGGCAGGCATCACTGGCAAACGGTAGGTTTGGTTCTCGCTCCCCCAAATAAGAATCACGCCATTGCGCAGCAGAAATGAAAGACCAATAGAAATAATAATCAGCGTCGTTGAAGTTGCGCGGCGATCGCGCATCGGCTGCCACACAAGCTTCTCACTCACAAGCATCAGCCCGGCCGTTCCTAGTCCCCCGATGGCCATTGAGAGCCAAATATCCAGTCCTGTCATATTGGCAGCCAATGTGAGGTAGGCTCCTGCGGTCATCAAATCCCCATGGGCAAAGTTAGGCAGACGCAAAATCCCAAACGTGAGCGTCAGACCAACGGCGGCAAGAGCAATAATACTTCCCACTGCCAAGCCATTAACGAAAAGTTGAATCAGTTGAATATCCATGAACAATTTCGACTAGAATTTTAGAGAGCACAAAATGGACAACGCCTGTTCATAGAATAACGATCAGAGGAACATTTTCACGATACTTTTTCTCTCGTTAGGAAAATGACTCTTCCCCAAGAGGGTTTAAGTCCGAGCGCAAAATTTTATCACACCTTAAACTAACAAAATGTAGCGACAATAACAAATAATAGTACGGATTCCCGAAGTTTCAGGTAGGGATTTACCCCCTTGGTCTTTTGCGGCCAAATTGCGTACCGTTGAGGCAGCCATGCTGCTTGAGTCAATCGCGCGATTAGTACAAGGCAGCGGTGACCAACCGTGTTGTTCGAGGAGACTTGTATGCGCATTGCTCAAATCGCTCCCCTGTGGGAACGGGTACCGCCGCCGGCCTATGGGGGTGTAGAGTTGGTGGTGAGTCTGCTTACGGAAGAATTAGTCAAGCGAGGGCACGAGGTTACGCTCTTTGCCAGCGGTGATTCGGTGACCCAAGCCAAACTGGTTTCTACCTATCCCCAAGCCATTCGCCTCGATCCTAATGTGCAGGAATATGCCGTCTATGAAGCCCTTCAATTAGGAGAGGTCTTTAGTCGCGCCAATGAATTTGATGTCATCCATTCCCATGTAGGCTACGCCGCTTTACCCTATGCTAGCTTGGTGAAAACACCCGTTGTTCACACGCTCCATGGTCGCTTTACGACAGATAATGAACGCATTTTCACCCAATATCGCCATCAAAACTACGTCAGTATTTCCCATTCGCAGCGACAACTTGGAGATCTCAACTACATTGCCACAGTCTATAACGCCATTGCTGTTGAAACCCATCGCTTTTACCCCCAGCCGAGCGATCCTCCCTATCTGGCTTTCCTAGGACGGCTCTCTCCTGAAAAAGGCCCACATCTTGCCATTGAGATTGCCAAACGGGTGGGCATTCCTCTGAAAATGGCAGGCAAAGTGGATCGGGTGGACCGCGACTACTTCAAGGAATTAATTGAACCCCACATTGACGGCCAATTTATCCAGTTCATTGGCGAAGCGAATCATCCAACGAAGAATGCGCTTCTGGGTGGGGCGATCGCCATGCTGTTTCCCATTACGTGGCAAGAACCCTTTGGCCTTGTGATGATTGAATCTATGGCAGCAGGAACACCTGTGGTGGCGATCGCTAAGGGAGCAGCACCCGAAGTCATTGAACAGGGTAAAACCGGTTTCCTCTGTCACTCTGTCGAAGAATGTGTTGCTGCTGTGACCCAAGTGCCGCAATTGGATCGCATGGCCTGTCGAGACTACGTTTGGCAGCGGTTCAGTGTCGAGCGGATGGTGAGTGAGTATGAAGCCGTCTATGAGATAGTTCTTGCCGATGCCTTTGTACAAAATGGACATCGTCGGGGAACACTTGAACTAATTGCTAGCTAGACCAATGCAGCAGTATTTGCTGCGAGTGCTTCTTAGGAGTCGTTATTCAAAAGGTGTATTTATGCAAGGATTATCAACACGTACAGCCAAAAATACTCTGCCGCGCGCCTTTGCCACGCCGCAGCCACAAGTGCCAGCGCGGCAACCCATTGCCCTAATTTCCGTTCATGGCGATCCTGCCGCCGAGGTGGGGCATGAATCTGCGGGGGGTCAAAATGTCTATGTGCGGCAACTGGGGGAAGCTTTGGCAGCGGCAGGATGGCAGGTGGATATGTTTACTCGCAAAATTGACCCCAATGACCCCGATATTATTGAGCACAGCCCCTACTGTCGCACCATTCGCCTTAAGGCAGGGCCGGTGACCTATATTCCGCGGGAAAAGCTCTTTGAGACTTTGCCGAAGTTTGTTGAAGCCTTTAAGGCCTACCATGCCAAATATGGCTATCCCCTGATCCATACCAATTACTGGCTTTCGGGCTGGGTGGGGTGGCAGTTGCGGCAGGATTTAAATTTCCAATGGCTGCACACGTATCACTCCTTGGGGGCAGTGAAATATCAGGTGGCTTCCGAGCAGGCTCAACGGGATGAAACCCGCCTGATGGTGGAAAAAGTGATTCTGGAAAATGCCGATTGTGTCATCGTCACCAGTCCCCAAGAGGAAGCCTACCTGCGACGCTGGGTCTCGCAGGCGGGGCAAACACGTCTGATTCCCTGTGGGACGAATTTGAATCTTTTCTATCCCGTGGCCAATGCCCGCGAGCAACTGAAGCTGTCTGCAGAGGAGCCAATTGTTCTCTATGTGGGGCGCTTTGATCGCCGCAAAGGGATTGAAACACTAGTAACAGCAATGGCTCAAGTTCCCCAAGGACGTCTCCTGCTTGTGGGGGGCAGTAATCCCCAGCGCAGTGATGGTGCCGAACGGCGACGCATTGAAGGATTGGTGCAGGCTTACAACTTGGGCGATCGCGTGACGTTTGTCGGCCAAATTGACCACGAGCGTCTAGCTGTTTACTACAGTGCCGCCAATGTCTGTGTTGTGCCCAGTTACTATGAACCCTTTGGCTTAGTGGCCATTGAAGCAATGGCCTGTGGGACGCCGGTGATTGCCTCTGCGGTTGGCGGTTTGCAATTCACGGTTCTTCCTGAGGAAACAGGATTACTAGTGCCACCTCAGGATGCACCTGCCTTGGCCGCTGCCATTCAACGCATCTTGGCCGATCCAGTGTGGGCACGTACCCTTGGGGAAAATGGCCGTGAGCGAGTGCAAGCCCTCTTTAACTGGGAGGCGATCGCCCTGCAGATGGGACAGCTCTATCGTCAACTCTTTGCTGCCTCCCTCATGGGGAATTCACCCCGCTTAGATACCGTCAAAAATACAGCCTCACTGACAACCGTAACCAAGGCGGTCTTAGCCTCCTAAGACTCTTAATCGACCGGTAGGGCGGCTGAAGGCAGGATAAAGCACCATTTTTCACCGTTATTTTATAGGGTGTGGGGATTGTGTGGATGGATGACGTCGGTCTTGCCGCTCTGCCAATAGGAGGATTGTCCTTGCAGTAAAAGTTTGTTAGATTTTAAGGGCTAATATATCGTTCTGTATCATTTCTAACATCTAATGCTGCGGTGGCGATCGCTTTCTCCCCTCTGGCCTGATGTGGTTCTGGCGGCTCTCGTTTTAGGCCCCCTTTTTGCCCCCTTCTTGGCTGCCAGCAATTTTCTTTTCTTGCCGCAAATTGCCCAGATTATCTACACCATGGGCAATCATGTGTGTCCACAGCCAGATATGGGTCTGATGCTAGCTCCGCCCTGGAAAATGGCGGTGTGCATGCGCTGCTACGGCACCCTTTGCGGGGTTCTGCTGACCCGTTGGTGGATTCAGCGTTCCCCAACCGGCTGTGAATGGTATTGGCTGCCACAGTATGGTCTAAGGGGCTTTTTAGTGGCAACGCTGTTGATGCTTTTTTATCCCTTAGAGTGGGCATTGCAACACTACGGCGTTTGGAGCTACTCCAATTGGGTGGTTTTTCCCTTTGGCGCGATCGCTGGATTGGGCTTGGGATTATTAATCATGCCCCTGCTATATCCCAAGCAGCGCCTTGCCACCTCCCGTTAGGGCGCAAACAACCAAATTTTGGTAGCCTCCGATACAAAAACTAATTAAAGCAACTTTCTACCATAGAGTGTCGCTGCGGTGCGCCCAATACAGTAAGGAGTAATCTATACATGGCAACGCCCCAAGAAATCTTGGATTTGATCCACAGCAAGTACGAGCTAATCGACTTGAAATTTACTGACATGCCCGGTACGTGGCAACACCTGACAGTGCACAAGAGTCAAATTGACGAGCATTCATTTACCGAGGGTGTGCCTTTTGATGGCTCTAGTATTCGTGGTTGGAAAGCCATCAACGAGTCTGATATGGTAATGGTGCCGGATCCAAATACGGCGTGGGAAGATCCCTTCATGAAAGAACCCACCCTGAGCATGATTTGCACCATCAAAGATCCGCGCACCGGAGAACTCTATGATCGCTGCCCGCGCTCCATTGCTATCCGTGCCGTTGAGTATCTAAAGGCAACAGGCATTGGCGATACAGCTTACTTTGGTCCTGAAGCCGAATTCTTTATCTTTGATGACGTTCGCTACGATCAAAATCAAAAATCGGGCTACTACTACATTGACAGCATTGAGGGAAGTTGGAATACTGGCCGCGAAGAAGAAGGGGGTAACCTCGGCTACAAAATCCGTGGTAAGGAGGGCTATTTCCCCGTCGCTCCCACCGACACCCTCCAAGACTTGCGCACAGAAATGCTTTTAACCATGGCCAAGTGCGGTGTACCGATTGAAAAACATCACCACGAAGTGGCCACGGCCGGTCAGTGTGAATTGGGCTTTCGCTTTGGCACACTCATTCAAGCGGCTGACTGGCTGATGACCTATAAATACTGCGTCAAGAATGTTGCCCGCAAGCACGGCAAAGTAGCCACCTTTATGCCCAAGCCCGTCTTCAACGATAACGGTTCGGGAATGCACACGCACCAATCCATTTGGAAAGATGGTCAACCACTCTTTTGGGGAGATGGCTACGCCAATTTGAGTCAAATTGCTCTCTGGTACATTGGTGGTATCCTCAAGCATGCTCCAGCGCTGCTAGCTTTTACTAACCCAACAACCAACTCCTATAAACGACTGGTTCCTGGCTTTGAAGCTCCCGTGAACCTTGCCTATTCCCAAGGCAACCGCTCTGCCTCTGTGCGGATTCCCCTCACGGGCGAAAATCCAAAAGCCAAACGCCTAGAGTTCCGTTGCCCCGATGCGACCAGTAATCCCTACCTTGCTTTTGCGGCAATGCTGTGTGCTGGTATCGATGGCATCAAGAATCAAATTGATCCGGGTAGCCCCCTAGATGTTGATATCTACGATCTCAGCCCTGAGGAACTGGCGAAGATTCCTTCGACCCCCGGTTCACTGATGGCGGCTTTGGAAAACCTGCAAAAGGATCATAGCTTCCTGACAGCGACAGGGGTGTTTAGTGAAGACTTTATCCTCAACTGGATTCAGTACAAGCTGGATACGGAAGTGATTCCCATGTCGCTGCGTCCTCATCCCTATGAATTCACCCTTTACTTTGATGCCTAGGGACATGAACCGCTAGATCGTTACATTTAGAAAGATAACCACCAGAGGCACTCATCAAGGGTTGCCTCTTTTATTTTTTCTGCGGATTCCATTCCGCGGGATATGGGTGTACTTGCAGTTGCCTGGGGCTAGAATTTCTGATAATTTGGAATGTTACTAAAAATTAACATTCCTATACTTAGATGCTATTTTTTAGGAATGTTTTCCCTTGAGAATGAGGTTGTAGGGTCTGATGCTACGTGCGGGAATTGTCGGCCTACCGAATGTGGGCAAATCAACGCTGTTTAATGCGCTTGTGGCCAATGCCAAGGCGGAGGCAGCCAATTTTCCGTTCTGCACGATTGAACCCAATGTGGGGGTGGTGGCAGTCCCCGATGAACGGCTGGAGGTACTGGCAAAAATTTCCCAATCAGCGCAGATCGTGCCGACACGGGTAGAGTTTGTGGACATTGCTGGTTTGGTCAAGGGAGCGAGCAAAGGGGAAGGATTGGGCAATCAGTTTCTTGCCAATATTCGCGAAGTGGATGCTATTGTTCACGTGGTGCGCTGCTTTGAGGATGAAGATATTGTCCACGTGGCAGGACGGGTGAATCCTGTGGAGGATATCGCAGTCATTAACTTGGAACTTGCACTGGCAGATTTGGCGCAAATTGAAAAACGTATAGAGCGCACACGCAAGGCGGCGCGATCGCAAAAAGACGCACAGATTGAACTGACTGCCTTGGAAAAGCTGCTTGAGGTGCTCAATCAAGGACAGCCTGCCCGTCTCTGTCAACTCACGGAGGAGGAAGAAGCCGCGATTCGTTTTCTCGGATTGCTCACCCGTAAGCCGGTAATCTATGCTGCCAATGTTGCTGAGCAGGATCTGGCCACTGGGAATAAATGGACAGCGGCAGTGCAGGAAATTGCTCAGCAGGAGGGGGCAGAGGTGGTGATTGTCTCTGCTCAAGTGGAGGCTGAACTTGTAGATTTACCCGAGAGCGATCGCGCGGAGTATCTCGCCAGTCTTGGTGTCACTGAAGGGGGCTTGCGATCGCTAATTCGCTCGACCTATAGGCTCCTTGGTCTGCAAACCTTCTTTACCACAGGTCCTAAGGAAACCCGTGCATGGACGATTCCCGCTGGTGCCAAAGCGCCCCAAGCCGCAGGTGTCATTCACAGTGATTTTGAGCGAGGCTTTATTCGCGCTGAAACGGTGAGCTATGACGATCTAGTGGCCTGTCAATCCATGACGGTTGCCAAGGAAAGAGGCTTGGTGCGCAGTGAAGGCAAAGACTACGTTGTCCAGGAGGGGGATGTGATGCTCTTCCGCTTTAATGTTTAGCAATTCCTCTTAATTTAATCGCAACCTATAGTAACGTTCCCACAATCGGGTAAACCAAGGGGGGCACAATCAAGGTCATCGCCACCCCTACTGCTGCAATTGCACTGAGGAGAACCGCACCAGCGGCACAATCTTTGGCAATACGGGCAAGATCATGGTATTCCTTGCCAACGGTGAGATCCACCACCGCTTCAAGAGCCGTATTCAGCAGCTCTAACCCCATTACCACAGCAATCGTGAGGAAAATTACTGCCACTTCAACGGGGGGCAGTTTTAGCAAACCACTGAGGGCAATCGCGCTCAAGCCAACTGCGGTGTGAATACGGAAGTTGCGCTGCGTTTGAAAGGCATAAACCACGCCACTCCAGGCATAACGAAAACTCTTCAATAAAGAAGAGGCTATGCGGTGGGAGTGCTGTCGCCTTAGTGCTGTTTTTGCCACCTTTTCGACACAGGCAGTCATTGTTTGCTGCATCATAACACTCCAGTTATTTGCTAATTTACCCATCACACCGAAAATAATTACCCAGTCGCTGAGCTATTTATCCAGTTTTTATCCCTCCTTTGGGATAGGGGGAAAGACGCCATAGAACTCAACCCGTAAATGCTTCCTATTGAAGCACATCTTGCAGCAAAGATTCTCAGTTAGTCGAGGAGAGGGGGTGTCAGTCCGATGGTTTCTAGGCAGCGAGCTTGCTGCACTAGCATTCGGTTCAGGTGCGCTTCATCAGGATGATCCCAGCCCAATAGGTGTAGCAGGCCATGGCAAGCCAGCCAACTCACTTCCGTCAAGAGGGGATAATTTCCCGCCGTGGCTTGCCGTTGTGCGGTTTCAGCAGAAATGACAATGTCACCCAGATATTCAGGTTCCTCAGAGGGTAGGGGCAGGGTCTGATCTCGCGTCGCAAAGGCAAGGACATCCGTCGGGGTGTCGCGATCGCGATATTGACGATTGAGAACTTGAAGTTCGGCGTCGGTTGTCAAGCGCAGCGTCAGCTCATACTCCTTGCCTGCGTTTGGTTCAACCATCCCGATCCAAGTTCCAAACCACAGGTTCCAAGGAAGCGCTGCCACCTCAGAGGGCAGGGAGGGGGCGTGTAGTTCCAAATAGACGGTAACCGTCATTGTTTTTTCTTTGTTCTTACTAACGGGTGAGGTAGGACAAGCCCACCAACAACGCCAACAGACCGATACTGGTGAGGGCAAAATGGGTCAAGGATTTACCCCCCTTGCGCACCATGTTTCGCATGGCCAATTTGACATAACTGGGCTGCTCGGTAGGGGAGGATGTGGATTCTGGGGACTCGCTCATGGAACTGTCGTGATTTGGCTATGTTAGTTTTAACAAATTTTAACAAAAAGTAATTCGGCCTAGTAGCGCGATCGCGGGTGGTGATTGGCCACCGATTGCACCAGCCCTAAACCAATATAGGTTGCCAACAGCGCAGAACGGCCATAGCTGACGAAGGGGAGGGGAATACCTGTCACAGGAAGCAAATTAACTGTCATGCCGATGTTGACCACCACTTGGAACATCAACATGGCGAAAAGGCCGATCGCCAACAGCGAGCCAAAATCATCGCGGGCACTATTGGCAATTTGCAACAGCCGCAGGCCAATCAACCAAAACAGCCCTAAAACCAGCAAGCCACCCAAAAAGCCTAGTTCCTCACCGATGGCCGAAAAAATAAAGTCCGTGTGCTGCTCAGGAATAAACCCCAATTGTGTCTGCGTACCTTGAAACAGCCCCCGCCCCCAGAGGCCACCCGCCCCAATGGCAATGCGGGACTGGATGAGGTGATAGCCCGCCCCTAAGGGATCTTTATCGGGGTCTAGGAACATCAGGAGGCGATCTTTTTGGTAGTCCTTGAGAACGCTCCACAGCAATTGCCCCAGACCTGCCCCCGCAAGATTGAGAACAATGCCGCCGATCGCCCCAATCCAGTCAAGGGGAAGACTTTGCCACGCCACAACCCCCATGGCCAATGTCCAGAGAAACCAAAGCCATAGGTTGAGTCCATAGGGCAGGGGTAGGGCAAAGAGAATGGCCGCCACCAACGGGGAAAGCATGAGCACAATCCAGCCCAAAGGGGCATTTGCCCAGTAGAGCATCCCCAAAGTAATTGCACCAAAGACTAGCGAAGTCCCCAGATCAGGCTCAGCTAAGATCAACCCTAGGGGCAAAACCGTTGCCGCAAACACTCGTAGAATCCCGTTGAGGCCATGGGCCGGAACCCGCTGCAGGAGAGCAGCTTGGGTGAGAATAATGGAGATTTTAGTCAGTTCTGAAGGCTGCAAGTTAAAGCCAGCAATAGGCAGCCAGCTGCGGGCGCCATTGGCTTCAACGCCAAATAGGTTCACAGCCAGTAGGAGGGCACAACTCATGCCATAAACCCACCAGTGCACTGAGAGAAAGACAGAGGTTGGAACGCGGGCTAGCAGAAAAAGTAAAATTGTCCCGATACCAGCGATCGCCAGATGTTGGAAGCCATCCTTTTCGCCAATGTGCAGTTCAGCACTGTGAATGGCCACTGCCCCCAACAGCGTAATCACCCACACCGCAATTAAAAGTACCCAATCGATCCCCCGCCATGGATAAAGCCAAGCAGAGCAGCGGTGTTGCCGTAGCCGAGTCGTCCAAAACATCCTCAAATATCCTTTGTTTGCACTAGGCTTCAGGAGTAGTGGTTGGATCAAAACTCCCATTTTATCCTGAGTCGATCCATGGTTCGGTGGTGACAGCATTGGTCAAGGGGGCAATTTTGGGGCGGCTGCTGGTCTCCCTGCTGCTGAGCACAAGCACTGCGGCAACGTGCCCAGAGTCAACTCCCCACCACTGCCACAGAGCCGCAGATAGGGCATACTGAGGGTAAAGCACCCCAGGATAAGTTTAACTGCCAACATGACCCCTCCTGCGCCGACTTTGGCTCAACTGCCCCTCCCTTTCTATACTGATGGTTCAGGTCCTGTGGCGCCTGATCGCAAGGGGGCGATCGCTCTTGATGCCATCTTTGATGCCACTGGCAACGCGCAGTATATCGGCTATTTTCGGAATGTGCGATTGAGTTTGCTACAACACTTCGTCCATTTTCCCCACCAATGTGACGGCTACAAGGCGATTGCCCTTGAACGTCCCGATCGCCCTTGGCTAGAAATGGTGAAGCAACGGTGGATAGCGGAATTGGGAGTCGTGCCTTTAGGTAACGATTGCGATCGCCCCCAGTGGGAAAATGCCATTGATCTCAAAAAGCAAATGACTGCGGCCGAACGCCCTGCATGGGCAAATGCCGATCCGCCGACCCCGTCAGAACTGCTGAAACAGGCGGCGCAGCGGGTTAAAGCTGCCATTCTCGAACAGTTACGGCAGCGATCGCTACAGGAGCCACTGCTCTTTGGCACCAAACTAAAAGAAAGTGGACGGCTAGACCTCAAATGACGACTTCTCCGCCTCTGACTGCTAGCCAAATCTGGCAAATCAATCAACTCCTGCGCCAAGCAGGACAGCGGGCACGGCAACTGGCACAGCAACCCTTTGAGGTCATTGAAAAGGGACGCCAAGATTTTGTTACTAGTATTGATCGCTTCTTGGATCGGCTGCTGAGTCAGAAATTTCGCGCTTGGTTTCCTGAAGATGGCATCATCAGCGAAGAAAATGCCGCCTCCCAAGCGGTGTTTCAAGAACTGAAAAATCGCTATTGGCTGATTGATCCCCTTGATGGCACCGATGATCTGATTCACCATCGCCAAGGTTATGCCCTAATGGTGGGATTACTGGAGTACTACAGCCCGGTAGCGGGTTGGATCTATGCCCCCAATCTGGATCATCTCTACTACGGTGGTAAAGACTGGGGACTCTTCCAGATGAGCAGTGGTGGGCCGCCTGTCCCGCTGTTACCCGTTTGTCCGCGCTCCCCCAGTGAAAACCATTGCCCGATCATGATTGGCTATCGCGACTACCGCACCTACGGTGAGGCGATTCATCGGCTGTTGCCCCAAGTTCAATTTCGCTTTCTAGGCAGTTTTGGCCTTAAGGTGATCGAAGTGATTTTGGGACGAGCGGGACTCTACCTCTACTTGAACCAGCGGGTCAAGCTTTGGGACACCACAGCTCCCTTGGCTTTAGCTACGGCGGCAGGTTTGGTATGCACGGACTTGCAAGGGAATCCACTGCGCTTTGATGCCAGCGGTTTACAGGGAGAGACCCTTGCCCACCAGCAACCAATTCTCATCGGCTGGCCAGAGTATGTCGCTGCCTTGCAATCGCCCTTGGTGGAGGCGATTACGGCGGTTCAACTGTCCTTTGGCTCTGCTTAGAGTCCCCCTTCAATAGGCTATCGTGGGTCTGGAGTCTGCCGGCAGGTATCCCGATGGGGCGTTGGCGCAGGTGGTTAGATTGAGGATCCCTAGGGGTGCCGCCAGCGCTGCCACTGTTGTAAAAGCCAACGACCCAAACCAATCAGATTTTCTTCTAGCGACAAAAACAGGCGAT
>NZ_JARJMS020000055.1:0-2920 GCF_029335995.1 Thermosynechococcus sp. Uc | reverse complement strand
CTGTATTCAATGCGATCGCGCGTTGGATCTACTTTGTCCCCCAACTGTGCCCGCTGACCATTCACGAAGACTTGACCCCTGCGGATAAGCGTTTCCGCATGGCGCCGCGAGGCCACTCCCCAATGGGCAAGGACTTTTTGTAATCGCTCAGTGGTCATAGGGATATAGGTGCTTGCTCCAATTTACTGGCACGCTTAAGGGAATCTTTATGGCAAATCGTTGACCGGCAGTTGCCAACCCCGCAGTAAACCTGATAGAAAAGAACTGTCTAATCCTTACTGATTATCTGCCGTGAGGAGTTCTATGAAATCTCTCTACAAATTTGCCGCTTTGGGTCTAATTTTAGTGGGTTTTTCTACAACACTGGTTGCCTGTGGTGGTGGTGGTACGACCAATAATCAAACACCAACGGAATCTCCAAGTCCCCAAACTCCAGGTCAGTAGCTCCCTCTAGCCCCTATTGATAACAACCTCAATGGGGGTAGCCATAGGAGTTACCCCCTTACTTTAACAACGCTCTAGTGGGCAACTCTCCTATGCGAGGGAGCTTTCTAATTGATACTGCTCCCAAAGAGATTGATACAGTCCCTCAGTTGCCACCAGTTCACTGTGGGTACCCTGTTGGACAATGCGTCCTTCATCCATGACCAGAATGCGATCGCAGGCTGCCGCTGCCGACAATTGATGGGAAATAAAGAGCACTGTACGGGTACGCTGTTGCTGTCGTAGTGCCTGCAAAATTTGGCTAGCGGTTTGGTTATCAACACTGGCTAGAGCATCATCGAGGACCAAAATCGGCGCATCCACCAGTAGGGCACGGGCTAAGGCGGTTCGTTGTCGCTGTCCGCCAGAGAGGGTAATCCCCCGCTCGCCCACCAGAGTTTCGTACTGCTGGGGAAAGTTGAGAATTTCGTTGTGAATCTGGGCTTGGCTAGCGGCAGCAATCACCTTTAACTCCGTAGCATCGGGTTCGCCATAGCGGATATTGTTTTTGATGGTGGTGCTAAAAAGAAAGCTGTCTTGGGGCACGTAGGCGATCGCCCCCCGTAGATCTGCAAGGCGCAGCCGCGTGATATCAATACCATCAAGAAAAATCTGATTAGGAGCGATTTCCAATAAACGAGGCAGGGCACTGGCCAAGGTGGATTTGCCACAGCCAATAGGACCGACGATCGCCACCATTTCGCCAGCTTGAATATCAAAACTAAGGTGATTGAGGGCAGGGGTACTGCGGTTGGGGTAGGTAAAGGTCAAGTCTTGACAACGCAAGTGTCCCTGAACGCGATCGCGGGGGAGAGCAATGGCATCGGGAGCATCAATAATACGGGGTTTGACACTTAAAATCGCCTCAATGCGGTCAACGCTGACCTCTCCCCGCTGGTAGGCAGTAATTGTAAAGCCCAACAGGGCAGTGGGGAAAATCAGCCGCTCAATATACAGCAGCAGGGCAATGAAATCGCCTACCTGAATTGTGTGTGCAGCAATCATCCGACTGCCAAACCAAAGGAGAATTAGCAAACTCAAGCTCACCATACCCCCTAGGAGGGGAAAGAGAATGCTGCGGGTTTTGGCCAAGACCAGATTGTTCCTGAGCAGCTCTTGGTTCAACTGGTCAAATTGGCGCTTCTCATTGGTTTCTTGCCCATAAATTTTAATTAGGGCAATGCCACTCATGTCCTCTTGGATGAGTTCACTCAGTTCAGCAAGGCTTTGTTGCACATCTAGTTGCTCTGCCCGCAGGCGATCGCTAAAGGTTTGGACAATAAAGAGAACCGCTGGATAGACAGCGATCGCCCCCAAGCTCAACCCCGGATGAATTGCCAGCATGACAGGCAGCGTCATGCCGTAGGCAAACACTGTGTTGGCCGCACTCAAAAGGGCAAAGCCCACCAGACGGCGAATATTATCCACATCACTGGTGGCACGGCTAATCAAATCCCCTGGGGTATTCTCCGCAAAGTAATTGGGTTCAAGTCGCAACAGGTGCTCAAAGAGCTGCTGCTTGAGGTCAAATTCCACCAATCGCCCCGCTCCAAAGATCCATAGACGCGAGGCCATGCGAATCAGCCACATCAAAGAGGCCAAACCAATCAGCAGCAGGGCATAGAACACCACCCGCTGAAAGTCAAACTTGACCTGCAATTCATCAACGGCAGTGCCAATGAGCAGTGGTAGGTAGGTGCCTAGGAGGTTGACAATGAAAAGCGCCGCAATTCCGCCCCAGATTTTGCTGCGGTGAGGACGCAGATAGGCCAGCAGGCGATGCAAACGGCCAGAGCGGCCTGCTTTAGGAAGACTAACCATACCACCAAACTAACAGATATTGCCCCCTAGGGGGTAGCACCTTCGAGAAACTGGTTGAGGTCTTCCACCCAGCGATTTAGCTCGGCCTCAGCGGTTAAGCGAATGCGGTCAAAAGAACTTTAGCGGCATAGGGATTTGGCCAAATATTGGGACCACAAAAGACTTTGTCCACATGCTGATATTCCATGGCTGCTTGGCGGGTAGGGAAGTACCGCTGGCCTTGGTATGGGCGATCGCCCACATCCGTTCCATTGAAGCCTGCATCTCTGCTGCTTCTGGGGAGCAGCAAAAACTCACCGAGCCTTCTGCCAAATTAACCTGCATCCGTTGCTCGCTCATCGGCTCTGGCTAAAGACATTGTTGTTGTATTGTAAAGGCATCTGATCAATCAAAAGATTGCTCAGCCTTTTGGGGAAGATCTACGCTGTGCTCCACCAGATATTTATAGCGGAGTCGTTCAAAACTCCGTTCACAGTCGCGATCGCAAATGTGCTAACAGCAGCACAGGCTGGCAAACTCATAACGTGCTTCCGCGAGGACGCCGGACAATTACGCACAAACCTCACGCGGCCAGCGACCAAATCGGGGGCGCGTGTGAGAGTGGCGTAAGCGGCGG
>NZ_JARJMS020000042.1:0-10935 GCF_029335995.1 Thermosynechococcus sp. Uc | reverse complement strand
AGGGGTTAGCTCCAGTTCAGCGGCCAGCTCATTAATTGTTGGCGCACGACCCAGCTGCTGGGACAACTGTCGCTGAGCCTTTTTGATCTTGTTGAGCTTTTCAGTAATGTGGATGGGCAAGCGAATGGTGCGTCCTTTCTCGGCGATCGCCCGCGTAATGGCTTGCCGAATCCACCAGTAGGCGTAGGTGGAAAAACGATAGCCCTTGCTGGGGTCAAATTTTTCTACCCCTCGCTGCATACCGATCGTTCCTTCTTGGATGAGATCCAGCAGATCCACATTGCGCTTGATGTACTTTTTGGCCACTGAAACCACAAGGCGCAGGTTGGCTTCCACCATTTTCCGTTTGGCGCGATCGCCATTTTCAAGAATCGTCTCCAGCTCCTCTTCACTGATGTTGGCAGCAGCGGCCCATTCGGCACGGGTGGGTTCACGGTTAAGTTCTGCCGCAAGCTTTTCGCGAATCTCGTTCATGGCGGTAAGCTGCTGCACCTGTTTGCCGTAGATCACTTCCTGTTCGTGGGTGAGCAGTGGCACACGGCCAATCTCCCGAAGGTAAGTGCGCACTAAATCTTTTGAGGTATCCATAGTCCCTATTGCTCGTTCTCAAGGTTGACAGCAGTGATTCGTCCAAGGCCTAGGAATATCGTTTTCGCTATAGGATGGGCGATCGCCCCTGCTAAAGATCGCGGCCAAGCCAACGGTGCTTTAACAGCGTTTTCGTGGACTTGTTACATATATTAAGAATCTTAACATTTCTAAATCTAGTCGTTGGAATACTCACCCTGACCTTTGGCGGTTCTTAATCTTTTTTTTATATTTATCCTATTGATAAAGATATATGGATTTCGGGAATACAGATGAAATGAGTCAATTGTTGGTTCACACCTGTACCCTTCAGTCTGGCTACAGAGGGAGCTATCCTAGTTGACTGGAGTCTGGAGTTAGGCCTTAGGGATTAGATGTCCCCTCTTGAAGGAGAGATTTGATTTGCGCTAATAACTGGCCAAGTTTCCCTTCCTCGAATAGGGCATTGATTAGAGCAAGTCCACTGGTGGACAGGAGGAGTGTATTGAGATTAGGGATGGCACTCCCATTGGCAAAGGTGTAAATTTTGGCATCGCCAATCACCCCCGGCTGAGGGGCAAGAGCTTGGAGAACTTGGGGCAGTTGCGGTGCCAGTTCTGGCCAAAGCGCCGTAATTACTTGGGCAATTAGGTTAGCATTGCTAATCACATTCTTAGCCGCCAGGATTGCCTCGATTCCTGCGGCTTCAGCAAGAGCTTTATCGCGGTTCGCTGCAGCAAGGGTACGAATTGCTTCCGCTTCCAGTTCGGCAATCTCCGCCTGGCGTTGCCGCCGGAAGGCCTCAATTTCAACAGCATTTTGCTCAAGAACCCGTTTTTCCGCTGCTTCCCGCTCCGCTGCAATAATCGCTAAGTGTTTCTGGCGATCGGCTTTTTCCACTTCGATGGCGGTGGTGACCGCAGACTCTGCCCGTGCCCGTTCTGCTTCGGCAATGAGACTTTCTTTCTTCTTGGTGGCAACGGCGATCGCCACATCCTCTTGGGCAAGGCGCGCTTGACGCTCAGCCTCCGCAATGGCCACCTGCGCTTGCAAACGGTTGGCTTGCACCTGCTGCTGGCGACCGATCTCGGCGATTTCTGCCTCCTGTTGTTGCTGGGCTTGCGTCACCTTCAGGCGTTTATTTTTTTCCTCCAGCTCAATACGGGCCTCAATTTCCTTTTGTTGAATGGCAAGTTTTTTGCGAATTTCTTCTTCCTCTACTGCTTGGGCTTGGAGCAATTTTGCCCGCTGAATTGCAGCTGCCTCTGCGGCTTTAGCCTCCTCAATTTCCCGCTCCCGCTGTGCTTTTAGAGCTTCTACCTTCAGGCGCTGGCTCAACAGTGCGGCTTCTTTTTCCTCTTCAATTTGCAAGGAGCGTTTTTGGGCATCCAGTTCCTTTTGCTCGATGGCCACCCGTGTTGAAAGTTCCACCTCCCGTTTTTGCTGGATTGAGCGTTGAATTGTTTCCGTGCGCAGGCGCACCCCCTGAGCATCAAAGAAGTTGTTTTCGTCGTAGGTGTCGCTCTCTTGAACCTCTGAGATGGCAATGTTGTTGAGGGTGAGGCCGACTTTTTGCAGATCCTGCTGCATCAAGTTGAGCACCTCTTGGGCAAACCCCAGCTTATCCGAGTCAATTTCAGCAAGGGACTTGTGTTTTGCGGCTGCGCGGATGGCGTCATCTGCCCGCTTTTCAAGGGCGTTCTTGATGTCTTCGGGGGTAATGCGGTTATTTTGCGAGAGGCGAGCAGCGGCGGTGAGGACGTCCTCCTCGGTGGCGTTGATGCAGACATAGAACGTAACCCGCATATCGGCTCGCAGGTAATCTTGGGTACGCACTGCCAATTTGCCTGTTCGCTCCACGTCAATAGAGATCTCCCGCAGGGGTACCCGTGTTAATTCATGAAATCCCGGCAGGGCAATGCAGCCACCATTGAGAATCACCGTTTTTTTCTTAACAAAAATACCACCCGTGCGTACAAAGGCTTCATTGTTGGGGGTAATCACATAGACGCGGGTGTAGGCCCAAATGCTCAGGAGCAGCAAGATCACAATGCCGGCAATTACCCCCGGAAAGAAGAGCAACCCACCTAAATTGCCCATGGCAATGGGGGGAGACTCCACTAGTACCGCAGCTTTGGTTTCGGTTCGAGGTGACGTCGGCAGTGCCGCTGTGGGTAATGCTTGCAAAAATGTAAGCCAGTAAAGCATAGATTGCCCCTCAGTGGTCATCCTAGTGTGGCAGTTTGGGGGCGATCGCCCGCTATTTTTAAGGGTTTTTTAATTGGCTGGAGCCACTTCGGTTGTCGAGGCCACTGCGGCATCTTTACGTTTTTTCTTTTCTGTCACCGTTACAGGCCGCATTTCAATATGATTGAGCAGTGTGGTAACAAAGGCAAAAAGCAAAAAGGCAATGTTAAGACCAGAATTAGCCCCCCACTAAAAACGCCTGCACAGGATTGTTATAGAGGGTGAGGGACGCGGCCAAGCCAATAAAGATAACAATCAGCCAAACAATCACTTGGCCATAAATATCCCCAAAGGTGAGGGTGCAGACGAAACGGTATTTTTATAAGCCGTTTTGTAGTTCATTGGCCATAGGGGCTATCCTCGCGGCGTATGCTGAATGGTTCTCGTTAAAAAACAAGCTTGTGGTTAAGGATCGGGCGAAACTGGAGCTTGCGTTACAGTGTTTGCAGATACAGAGAAATGAAAATATCTGAATTTTAGAAAACCTGCCCCCAAGATTAAAGTCTTTGCAACAAATGTACAAACTTTGGTCAGAAAAAGCAGGCGGGGGCATTGTAATATGACAGATTGTATCAAAACTGTAGCGATCGCCCCCTAAGCACTCTATGGATACGTTTTACCGTTTGACCACCATTGCGGGTTTACAGGCTGCCCTTGGCAGAGTATCTCCCGCATCCACTCTTGGTTTTGTGCCGACGATGGGGGCACTCCACGGGGGTCATGCCGCCTTGATCCAGCGGGCACGGCAAGAGTGTGATGTTGTGGTTGTCAGTATCTTTGTCAACCCCCTCCAATTCGGCCCCCAGGAGGATTTACATCGCTATCCCCGTGCCCTTGAGGCCGATACGGCGCTCTGCCAGCAGTTGGGGGTGGATCTGCTTTTTGTGCCCAGTGTGGCTGAGCTTTATCCAGCAGGGATGGAGACACTCACGGTGGTGGAGCCGCCCAAGGAACTCACAGAGCGGCTCTGTGGGCGATCGCGCCCCGGTCATTTTCGTGGGGTAGCCACCATTGTGCTTAAGCTGTTACATCTAGTGCGGCCGCATCGCGCCTATTTTGGTCAAAAGGATGCTCAGCAGTTAGCAATTATTCGCCGCTGTGTGGCCGATTTGAATTTGGACGTGGAAATTATTGCCTGTCCCATTGTCCGCGATGCCGATGGCCTTGCCCTGAGTTCCCGCAATCAATATCTCAGTGAGGACGATCGCCCCACGGCCTTAGCCCTAAGCCAGAGCCTAGAGGTTGCTACTGCCGCCTTTCGGCAGGGATGTTTTGCTGCAAAGGAGCTCCTTGGGCAAGTTCACAACCATTTGCGCCAGTTTCCCCAGTTGCGCCTCGACTATGCAGAATTGGTGCATCCCCAGACCCTTGTGCCCTTAGCACAAATTGAGACGGTGGGCTTGCTGGCGATCGCTGGCTGGGTTGGTCAAACGCGCCTGATTGACAATTGCCTACTGGATCGCCGCTTGCCGATTCTGGCGGTGGATGGCCCTGCGGGGGCGGGTAAGTCAACCGTGACGCGACTGGCTGCCCAAGCTCTGGGGTTGCAGTACCTAGACACCGGTGCCATGTATCGAGCAGTAACTTGGTGGTGCTTAGAAAACAACCTTGATCTTAGGGATGAGCCAACGGTGGTAGAGGCGATCGCCCAGTGCCAATTGCGTTTAGAAAGCAGTGATCCCACTCAACCACCGCGAGTATGGATTAACGATCGCGAAGTGAGCCAAGCCATTCGTTCTCTGGAGGTGACCCAGCGGGTATCCCAAGTAGCAGCCTTACGAGGAGTGCGGCGGCTGATGGTACAACAACAGCGGGCAATTGGCGCCAACGGGGGAATTGCTGCCGAAGGTCGTGATATTGGTACCCATGTCTTTCCGGAAGCGGGTCTGAAAATTTTCCTCACAGCCTCGCCCGAAGAACGTGCCCAGCGCCGCTGGCAAGAGTTAAAACAACAGGGGCAATACGATCTTTCCTATGAGGAATTGCTTGCTCAGATTACCGCTCGCGATAAAGCAGATCAGCAACGCACCCACGCCCCCTTTCGCAAAGCTGCCGACGCCATAGAAATCTGTACTGATAATCTGGAGATCGAGGAGGTGGTGAGTAAAATTGTCCATTTGTACCGCAGCCGCTGCCCTCACTCTTGATGAGGAGAGAGAATTTCCCCTACAGTAGCAATAGTTCACGCTAGACACATTCCTATGGATCGCAACCCCTTTGAACTGGCACAGCAACTCTACTACACTGGCATTGGTGCTGCTGCGGCTGCCATTGAATCCCTACAGGATGAAGCCAAGCGTCAAGAATACCTAAGGCAACTGCGCGTAGATGCCCGTCAACTGGCCACTGTCTGTGCTGAAAAAGGCCGCCTTACGGAAGCGCAAGCGCGGGAACTAATTCAAGCCTTTATTGCCCAACGGCAGCAACCTTGTGCAACCCCTGAGCCGACAAACCGCGAGCCGGCGGATGATTTGGTTGCAGATGTTCAAACCCTTCTCGAAACATTACAGGCCATTCGCCAAGACCTACAGCAGGATTCCCAGGCACCTACCACCTAAAACTGAAGCAGCGGTAGAGGAGCAGTGTTTTCATACTGCGATTAAGAAAGTGCACAAAAGTGTACACTGTTCTCTTCCTGCCCCGAACAGGCCCCCTCCTCTTGGAGGAGGCTCCATAAGTGCAAGTACCTAGAGGAGATCAATTTTTGTCTTGGTAATTTTTTTGATCTGCGCAGGCAAAAGCTGCAAAAGCGTCTGTAAGAAAAGGATTTCCAGGCTTTGCAAACACCTCTAAATCGGTTAGAAACTCATCAAAGCCTTATGGAGACTGGGGTTGAGAAAATTTATGAGCTGAGAGGATATTTTTGTCCAGAGGTGCTTGCACGATAGCGGACAGAGCAATCAGATTTCGGATTGTTTTCTGGAAGTTCTTGAACCTGAAGAACTCGATCTGCTGATTCAGAAAACAGTGTTATAGCGACTCCCACTTCGCCAGAGCAAAATACTGAGCAACCTTTGGTAAGAGACATCGTTTATGCTAAAAATTAGTTTCTAGCTCCATTGTACTGCTGCCTCAATGGCCTTTCATCTTTCCCAGTTGAGCTGCCGACTGCGTCCGGAGGTGGCTGCCCTACAACCCGAACTGGTGCAGTGGCGACGCTATTTGCACCAACGGCCTGAATTGGGTTTTCAGGAGCATGGGACGGCCGCCTTTGTCAGTGAAAAACTGCGACAGTGGGGCATTCAGCATCGCACGGGTATTGCAAAAACAGGGATTGTGGCAGTAATTCCAGGATCGCGACCGGGGCCAGGACTGGCAATTCGCGCAGATATGGATGCGCTACCGCTGCAGGAGGAAAACGATAAGCCCTACCGCTCTCTCTATGATGGGAAAATGCACGCCTGCGGCCACGATGGTCATACGGCGATCGCCCTTGGTACAGCGAAATACCTTGCTCAGCATCGCGATTTTGCCGGGACTGTCAAGATACTCTTTCAACCTGCGGAAGAAGGTCCCGGTGGAGCCAAACCGATGATTGAGGCAGGCGTGCTCGATGCGCCAAAAGTGGATGCCATTATCGGCCTGCACCTCTGGAATTTTCTGCCCGTTGGCACCGTGGGGGTACGAGCCGGCCCTTTAATGGCCGCAGCCGAGTTTTTTGAGTGTCAGCTTCAGGGCAAAGGGGGGCATGCAGCTTTGCCCCAGTTTACGGTGGATACCGTTCTAGTGGTTGCTCAAATTATTACAGCACTGCATACGATTGTCTCGCGCAATCTGGATCCCCTAGAAACTGCAGTCATCTCTGTGGGAGCCGTGCATGCCGGCACAGCAAAAAATGTGATTGCTGATCGCGCTACTTTTGAGGGCACAGTTCGCTACTTCAAGCCAGAGCTAGGCGACTGGTTACCCAAACGGATTGAACAAGTCATTGCCGGCATTTGCCAGACCCATGGCGCCACCTACCAGTTTGACTATCAACGGATGTACCCGCCCACCATTAACGATGCCAAAATGGCGGAGTTGGTGCGATCGGTGGCTGAATCGGTTGTTGAGGTTCCCGCAGGGGTCACCCCCCATTGTCAAACCATGGCGGCGGAAGATATGTCCTTTTTTCTCAATGCGGTTCCGGGCTGCTACTTCTTTTTGGGGTCAGCCAATGGCACACTGGGATTAGATTTCCCCCACCATCATCCCCGCTTTGACTTTGACGAAACAGTCCTGAGTATTGGGGTCGAATTGTTTGTCCGCTGTGTCGAGAAATACTGTGGTCTAGTGGAGACCTAATTCCCCATGTCCCTCACGCTACTTATTGCCGACGATGATCCCGGCATTCGCGTGTCGGTCAGCCGCTTTTTAGAAGCCGAAGGCTACTGTTGCCTGACAGCAGCAGACGGTGCCCAAGCCCTTGAGATGATTCATCGCTATCAACCCCACCTGTTGATCACCGATATTGCCATGCCCAATATGAATGGCTATGAATTGGTGCGGCAGGTGCGCCAGCATCCCTCGCTTCGCCTACTACCTGTGATTTACTTAACAGCCCGCACCGCAGTAGAGGAGCGGATTCGCGCCTACCGCAGCGGGGGGGATGTTTATCTTTCTAAACCTTTTGACTTGAATGAATTGGCGGCGGTGGTGCGCAATCTTTTAGATCGGGCGCAACTGGTGCAAACGGAGTGGCAACAGCGACAACGGCTCTCCTTAGCGCCGAAACCCCAAGGCATTGCAGTTGATCTGACGCAACGGGAAAAAGAAGTGTTGGCTTTGCTGGTGGTAGGACTCTCGAATGCCCAAATTGGCGATCGCTTGCACTTGAGTGCGCGAACCATTGAAAAGTATGTCAGCAGTCTTTTTCAGAAAACTGCGGTTCATAACCGTGCCGAACTGGTGCGGTTGGCAATTGAACAGGGGTTGGTGGCGCAACAAACCAGTTCCCAAATTTGACCTTCCCCCGTTTCTCAAAACAGGGGATTCTTCCTTCAGAGTCACGGGGATTGCCAAATCCCCCCTCCCCAGAGCCGACCTTGCCTATTACGGGCAGGGCTTCCTTTAGACTCAAAGGACATGCAAATCCGTCCCATCGGGCAAGGTTAATTGTCGCATTCCAGTCCGCATCGCAGCCATTCCCATCATGCACCCGTGCGGTGGTCAATCTTCGACTATAGGCAGCAGGGCATTTATGCTAAGGTTTTGCCGGCAATTGCCAGCCTGTAGGCAATCTTTTGTCTGTTTTGATGGATGCATTCCTATGGGTTTGATACAACCGGAAAGATGAGCACTCAGAGGGCGCCGGACTCCCACCACGGCTGAATAAATTTAGCTTGCGCTTAAACCGGCGGCTTTACGCTATTTTTCGTAAGGGTTGCTATTACAGTTAAGAAAACCACTGAGGAGTCGAGATCCCATGCAACGAATTCCCCCTGCCCCCGGTCAAGAATCGGTTTGGGACTACCCCCGTCCACCCCGCTTAGAACCTACGACAAAACACCTGCGCGTGGTCTTTAACGGTGTAGTTATTGCCGAGACCCAGCGGGGACAGCGCGTGCTAGAAACCAGTCACCCGCCGGTGTATTACTTTCCACCAGAGGATGTGCAATCCCAGTATCTGGTGCCCTCGCTTCGGCAAACTTTCTGCGAATGGAAAGGAAAAGGCGCCTACTACCATGTCAAGGTGGGCGATCGCCAAGCCAATCATGCAGCTTGGTACTATCCCCAACCGACCCCTGCCTTTGCGGCCATTCGCAACTACATTGCCTTCTATGCTGGTTTAATGGATGAATGCACTGTCGATGGCGTAGGGGTGCTGCCGCAACCGGGGGACTTCTATGGCGGCTGGATTACCCCAGACATTGTGGGACCTTTCAAGGGGGCGCCGGGAACTTGGGGCTGGTAAGTGTTTCTCAAATCACTCTATCTGTGCCACTTTCGCAACTATAGTGAGCAGGCGGTGATGTTTGCCGCCCCGAAAACCATCCTCGTCGGCGACAATGCCCAGGGCAAGTCCAATTTACTAGAGGCGGTGGAGTGGTTGGCAACGTTGCAGTCCCATCGTACCCATCGCGATCGCGACCTCATTCAGCAAGGACAAGACAGTGCTCAAATTGAAGCCACCCTTGAGCGCCAAGGGGTTTGCCTTGAATTGGCAGCAAGTTTACGACCTACCGCCGGCCGAGTTTTGCGAGTCAATGGCTGCACAGTCAGGCGTACCACTGAATTTCTCGGTCAACTCAACGCAGTAGAGTTTTCTTGCTTAGATTTGGAATTGGTGCGGGGGACGCCGGCCATTCGCCGCAACTGGTTAGATCGGATTTTGGTGCAGTTGGAACCACTCTATAGCCAACTTTTGCAGACGTATCAAAAGACCCTGCGCCAGCGCAATGCCCTTCTGAAACAAACAACCAGCCAAGGCTGGGATGAACCCCTCTGGCAGGCATGGAATCAGCAATTGGTGATTAACGGTACCCGCATCATGCGGCGGCGCCAACGACTCATTGAACGCTTGGCTCCCTTAGCAGCGCATTGGCATCGGGTTTTGAGTGGCGATCGCGAGACCCTGACTTTGACCTATGAAAGCCATGTGCCCCTTGGGGATGGAAGCTCCGAAAGCATCAGAGCGGCCTTTAGTGAGGCCTTAGCGGCTCGCCGATCAATTGAACTGCTGCAAAAAACTAGTCTTGTCGGGCCGCACCGCGACGATGTTAGTTTCTGCCTAAATGATCAAAGTGCTCGTCAATTTGCCTCCCAAGGGCAGCAGCGCACACTGGTCTTGGCGCTCAAACTAGCGGAACTAGCACTTATTGAAAGTGTGGTTGGCGATACCCCTCTTTTGCTCTTAGATGATGTTTTGGCGGAACTTGATTTGCAGCGACAAAGGATTCTCCTAGAGGCGATGGGCGATCGCTACCAAACCCTAATTACCACTACCCACCTAGCCCCCTTTGCAACCCCTTGGCGACAGCAGGCTCAAATTCTCAAGGTGACGGCGGGGACGATCGCAAACGTTCCTGACACTGCTGTGCAAACCAGCGACTAATTTGGGGAACCGTTAACTCGGCAATGGGCACCCCCTCATTTTCGGCAATACGTCGCAGTTGCTTGAGGGCACTGATGAGAATTTGGCCATACCAAGTCATAAACCCCCCTTGGCGCTCTTCCTCCGCCTGCAATTGGGGATCTGCTGCCACCAGTTCATAAACTTGGGCTTCTGTTAGCTCTTCAAGGGGGGTCACTTCAGTCTGGGCTTGTAGATAGCGCTGGGCATACACTGCTAGCCGAATCGCAAAGCGATCTGCCGCTGGCAAAAGCAATTGATCAATTTCTTGACACTCACTGACTGTAAGCAGCTCTTCAGGAGTCATCAATGGCTTAGATCACTCCGGCCGGTGTGGGGGTTGGGGCAGACTCTTGGATATTGATAATGCTAGGGGTAAAGAGAAAGACACCATCCCCAAGGCGGGACTGATGGCCATTGATGGCATAGGTACTGCCAGCGGCAAAATCAGAGATACGCTGTGCCTCGGTCACATCGAGGTGCTCTAAATTCAGAATCACAGCCTTGTCAGCCCGCAGCGCTTGAACGATCAAAGTTGTATCGCTGAGGGACTGGGGCTTGATTATCACTACCTCATAGCCACTACTCAAGGAACGACCAAAGGCAGTCAGTTCACTCATGACAACTCCCCCTTGGGAACATCACAACAGTGCATAGTCATTTCATTTAATGATCCCATGAAACTTCATTCTGTTATACCGACTACACCAGAATTTATGCAAATTACAGCCTTTTTCCCCTCCACAGGGATGACAGTGCCTACCCCCCACTGGGCATAGGCAAGGAACCCGTTGCGCCCTAGAATAGGCAAACTTTGGTTTGGGAACGTCTCAATGATCAAAAGTAGCTACGCGAAGCGATATGGCTCTGTTGGGGCGATCGCCCTCTTGACTACATTTCTAGTGGTAGCAAGTCCTAACCCCGCATTCGCCATGCACATTAGCGAAGGTTTTTTACCCTTAGGGTGGGCTTTGGGGTGGTGGCTGGTCTTCCTTCCTTTTCTAGGAGCTGGTCTGTGGGCCTTACAACGGCAACTAAAAAGGCATCCTGAGTCGCGCGTTCTCTTGGCA
>NZ_JARJMS020000021.1:0-4490 GCF_029335995.1 Thermosynechococcus sp. Uc | reverse complement strand
GCGGAATCGAGCAAAGCCCACGTCGCTGATAGCACGGGCAAGTTTGCTGTTCGCCTACACACTATCGTACACGATTGTCAATACTAGAGTTTGTCTCCTAAATCGCATCCTCAAGAACGACTCGTGTATTCCGCCATGCCCAAATGCCGGCGATCGCCACTAGGCCCCCCATCCCCACCATCACAACCGTGAGACCCAAGAAATCCGAAAGAATCCCTGCGATCGCCAGGGGCACACTGAGGGCAATATTGACAATGTTATTTTGAAAGCCGAAAACTTTGCCCCGCATTGCCGCAGGGGTACGCACTTGAATCAGTGTCTGCATAGGAATACCAATCAAAGACGCCCCTATGCCCAGCAAAATGCTCAGACCGAGACCCACCCACAGATGATGCACAAAGGCAAAGACCAGTAGAACGGCTGCCATCACCAAAAAGCCAATCAAGGGCAGTGGCCGATGGCGTAATTTCTCCCCCCATTGACCAAGAATACCTGCTCCTAAAATCAGACCCAACCCTGCGGCAGCCAAGAGAAAACCAAATTGGTTGGGGCGCAGGCCAATTTCTTGGGCTAAGCTCACTGCCAACACCGTCAAGGCAGCAAAGACACAATAGAGGATTGTCAGTTGGAGCATGGCATTGCCCAAAAGGGGACTTTTACGTACATAGTGAAACCCCTCCTGCAAGTCATGCCAAACATTGAGGTGGCCATCGCGCTCATGAACCGCTTCTCGATAGCGAATTGAGGCTAAAACCAACCCCGCCATGACGTACAGCGTGCCGACAACCACTTCACGGGCATAGACACCGCCTATGGCTACAGCACCACTCAGCAATGGCTCCCCAATGGCAAACCCCACCACCAGTGATCCCATCATTGTTGTGATAAAGAGCGCATTGGCCGAGAGTAGGTTTTCCTCCTTGACCAACAGAGGAATCGCCGCTTGCTCTGCCGGAGCAAAAAATTGAGTGAGGATGGACTCAGAAAAGGCAATCAGGAGCAACAGCGTAAACCGCTTTGGAATAAAGATGAGGGCAAAGACCAGTAGTCCCCGCAGAATGTTGGTAATACTCATTAGCTCTCGCTTGGGGTAGCGATCCACAAATGTGCCCGCCGTTGAACCAAAGAAGACTGCTGGTAGCGTATTGGCAATCATCACAGCTGAGGCCTTAGAGCCGGGGAGTGCGTAGCTGGCATCGTAGGAAACTGCCAGTGTAATCAGCAGCACCAAAAAAATTTTGTCCGCCAGTTGGGAGATGATTTGACCGCCCCATAACTTGAGGAAATTCTTGTTCTGCATCAGAGCAGCAAACCCTTCTGGACGGGGTCTAGAACCAGAACTTACCATTGCTGTTGCTCACTGACTATGAACATAGGTTTCCTCATTACTACCCAAGTTAGGTGCGGCAGTCTGAATCCAATATACCGCCACAGCCCTGTGGGCGTTTCCCCGGTTCCTGCATCCTTTTAACAAACCGCTGGCTATGACGTATTGATGTTTACAGATGCCACCACAGCGGTACCCCCCCTGATTCTGCTGGATTCAAAGAAGTGGGGCATCGCTGGCCTGATGACGGTACTGATGGATGGTGGCGGGACTCTTGGCAAAAGTTACGCTGTTTGACCGAGGCAACCAAAAGATTGGCTAAAAAAAGAGGGCTGAGGGAAAAGCCCCAACCCTCCTGTATTGAGTCTCAGTTGAACCTAAACGGTTACCAGTTCGGCTTGACGCCGGAAGCTGAGGCGTTCGTTTTCGCTCACATCCACCAGAATTGTGTCGCCATCGAAGAAGTCGCCCCGCAGAATTGCTTTGGCAATGGGGGTTTCCAATTGTTTCTGGATGGCGCGTTTTAGGGGGCGGGCACCATAGACAGGGTCGTAGCCCACTTCCGCCAAAAAGTCAATCGCCTTCTCAGTGAGAGATAGGGTAATCTGGCGATCGCTCAGGCGCTCTTGCAACCGTTGCACCTGCAATTGAACAATTTGCCGCAACTGATCCTTGCGCAAGCTGTGGAAGATGATAAATTCATCCACGCGGTTGAGGAACTCCGGTCGGAAGTGGGCACGCATCGCCTCCATGACGCGGTTGTACATTTCTGTGTAGCGACTGTCATCCCCCGCAACATCGAGAATGTACTGAGAACCGATATTGCTGGTCATGATGATGATCGTGTTCTTGAAGTCCACGGTGCGTCCTTGGGAATCGGTGACGCGGCCATCATCCAGAATCTGGAGAAAAATGTTGAAGACATCGGGATGGGCTTTTTCGATCTCATCAAAGAGAACCACGGCATAGGGGCGGCGGCGAATGGCTTCCGTGAGTTGACCCCCTTCCTCATAGCCCACATAACCGGGGGGCGCCCCAATCAAACGAGAGACGGCGTGTTTTTCCATGTACTCGGACATATCAATTCGCACCATCGCCTCTTCGGTGTCGAACATAAAGGCCGCCAAGGTTTTGGCCAATTCCGTTTTACCGACACCCGTTGGGCCAAGGAAAATAAAGCTGGCAATGGGGCGATTGGGATCCGCTAGGCCTGCGCGAGAACGCTGAATGGCTTCAGCGACTGCGGTGACGGCCTCATCCTGACCCACGACCCGTTTGTGTAACTCTTCCTCAAGATGCAGGAGTTTTTGGGCTTCCGACTCCACTAGTTTGCTCACGGGGATACCTGTCCACTTGGAGATGATTTCAGCAATATCGGCCTCGGTCACTTCATCGCGCAGCAAAGAGCGACCCCCCACTTGAATCTCCCGCAGTTTGGCTTCGGCTTCCGCCAATTTTTTGTGGAGTTCTGTAAGTTTGCCGTATTTGAGTTCGGCAGCACGGTTGAGGTCGTAGTTGCGCTCCGCCTGCTGAATCTCAATGTTGACTTTTTCAATCTCCTCCTTGAGGGCTTGGAGGCGGTCAATCACTTCTTTTTCCGCTTGCCACTGGGCATTGAGGCGGCTTTGTTCTTCTTTGAGGTCTGCTAGTTCTTTTTCCAGTTTCTCAAGGCGATCGCGCGAAGCTGCCGAGGTCTCTTTTTGCAGTGAGAGGCGCTCCATCTCCAACTGGAGGATTTTGCGGTCAATCTCATCCAATTCCTCCGGCTTCGAGGTAATTTCCATTTTGAGTTTGGCCGCTGCTTCGTCCACGAGGTCAATCGCTTTGTCGGGCAAAAAGCGATCGCTAATGTAGCGGGCTGAGAGCGTGGCTGCTGCCACTAAGGCTGTATCGGAGATTTTCACACCGTGATGGATCTCATAGCGTTCCTTGAGACCGCGCAAAATCGAGATGGTGTCTTCGACACTGGGCTGATCCACATAGACCTGCTGGAACCGCCGTTCTAAGGCTGCATCCTTTTCAATGTACTTGCGGTATTCGTCTAGGGTTGTGGCACCAATGCAGCGCAGTTCCCCCCGTGCCAACATGGGTTTGAGCAAGTTGCCGGCATCCATGGCGCCTTGGGTTGCCCCAGCACCAACGACCGTGTGGATTTCATCAATGAATAGGATGATTTGGCCGTTAGAGTCTGTCACTTCCTTGAGAACGGCTTTGAGGCGCTCCTCAAATTCACCGCGATACTTGGCACCGGCAATCAAGGCGCCCATGTCCAAGGCAATCAACTGGCGATCGCGCAGGGAATCGGGCACATCCCTCGCTACAATCCGTTGTGCCAAGCCCTCAGCAATGGCGGTTTTACCGACGCCGGGTTCACCAATGAGCACCGGATTATTTTTGGTACGGCGGGAGAGAATCTGAATCACACGGCGAATTTCATCATCGCGGCCAATGACGGGATCGAGTTTCCCTTGGCGAGCCAGTAAGGTTAAGTCACGGCCATATTTTTCCAGTGCCGCATATTTACCCTCTGGGTTTTGATCAGTCACTTTTTGGGAGCCACGAATTTGCTGAATGGTTTCCCGCAAGACTTTCTCGGTGAGGCCAAGCTCCTGAAAGAGTTTCTTGCCAAAGCGATCGTCTTGGGCAAAAGCCAGCACTAGGTGCTCAACGGAAATAAACTCATCGCCAAACTGTTTGCGCGCCTCCTCTGCGCGATCAAGAAGCTTATCAAGGCTCTGTCCTAGATAGACGCCACTGGGATTACTGATTTTGGGCTGACGGCCAATAAAGTCATCGGTGAAATCTCGCGCTCGCTGCACTGAACAGCCCGCCTTTTGGAAAATCTGTGTGGCCAAGCCCTCTTGCTCTAGCAGCGATTTCATCAGGTGCTCACTCTCTAGATTCTGATGCTGCGCCTGCCTAGCCAGATCTGGCGTGCGGGCGATCGCTGCCCATGCTTTTTCCGTAAATTGATTTGGATTGGATGGTTGCATATCTAACCCTTTGCCCCCTTTTTACATTTTTGACTACTTATATTGTATGGATTGCAAGAAAAACGCTTTTTCGGACTTCCCTACCTCAGGGGTAGGATTAACTCGCCAGCTGTAGTTCCAGCCTAACTCTTAGCAACTCCATTGTGGGACGCATTTTTAGGCAGGGGAGC
>NZ_JARJMS020000018.1:0-8950 GCF_029335995.1 Thermosynechococcus sp. Uc | reverse complement strand
ACCGCTGTGGGCGGAGTCCTGCCTCTATTAATGGCACAGACAGCTAAAGCGCAAACTTCGCCACAAACAGCAAACATCCAAATTCAAGCCAACGTTAAAAATGCCTGTAAAATTACGGGTACTCAAAATATCAATTTTGGTACCTATGATCCTTTGGGTGCCCATGAGGCTACACCTCTAGATGCGACAGGTCAAGTCAGCATCAGGTGCTTGCGCGGCACCCAAGCAAGCATTAAGCTGAGTGAGGGACTCCACCCTGCCACAGGATCCTCCTGTACAAGTCCTGCGCGCCAGATGGCCAACGGCGATGCACGTCTTCCCTATGGGCTATACAAAGATTCTGCAGCAACTGCAGTTTGGGGCTGTGATGCTTCTAGTGAGGTTCAGTACACAGCATCCAACGCTGCCATCAAAAGCTTTTCTATCTACGGTCGGATTCCAGCAGGAAGTAGCTTACCAGCAGATATCCTAGAGCAACTGACAGCTGGTACTTATAGCGATACGGTTGAAGTAACTGTTTCGTTCTAGCATGCGCTTTCCCTTCGGATGGCGGTTTACGCTGCTGGCTGCTCTTATTGCCCTTGGCATGACTTCAAGGGGAGGGGCACAATCCTCAGAGTTTTATCTCAATGCGGTGCAGGTATTCCTCTCACCGCGGCAGCGAACAGTATTGTTGACCCTAACAAATACGGGGCAGGTGCCGATTAACTTTGAGATTCGTGTCCGCCGCTGGCAGCAAACCGCCGACGGTCAAGAGGAGCTAACGGAAAGTGATGGCAATGTCGTAGCTTTTCCCGTCTTACTGTCGGTACCGCCGGGAGAACAGCGGAATTTACGAGTTGGGGTACGGCAACCCGCAACCACGGAAGAGCAAACTTATCGCCTCTTGGTGATAGAACTACCCCCACCCAATGTGCCAGAAACTAAAGGGGCTGCCATTCGCATTATCAAGACCCTGAGCCTACCAATTTTTGTTCAACCAGCCAATATTCAACGCCAAGGCGAGATTGTGAATGGTCGCGTTGAAGGGGGCAAATTAAGTTTTGTACTGCGCAATCGTGGCAATGTTCACATTCAAACCCTTGGCCTCACCGTACAGGGGTTAAATGAGCAGGGCAGGGTTGTTTTCGAGCGGACGCTAGATTCTGTGTATGTTTTGGCCGATCGCGATCGCCCCTTTAGGAATATTCCTCTGCCGCAGGCCAACTGCGCTCAAGTGCGCCAAGTCAAAGTACAGTCCGTCAGTACCAATCCTTCCCTTACAACTGAAATTTCCACTCCCAAGGGTGTTTGCGCTCAGTAGCCTTCTGATGGCTACCTCGGTCTATGCCCAAGCAGAAATCTCTGCCATTTATACCCTTGAGGTGAATCGCGTGACGAAGGGGGATGTGATTGTTTTGGTGCGTGGCGAGGATGTGCTCATCCCTCTGGAGGATCTAGTGAATGCTGGTCTGAGGGAAATTGGGGGTCGCCGCGAAATCATCCAAGGAATTGAGCACGTCTCCTTACGGTCGTTGGCAGCAAACATTACATTCCAGCGGGATGATGCCAACCTAGTCTTACGGTTACAGGTGGAGGCCGCACAACTACCACAAACGGTTATTGACTTTAACCCGAGCAATGAACCGCCGGGGACTCGCTACAGCCAGGCCTTGAGTGCCTACCTGAACTACAGGGTTTCTTGGGATAACTTTGAACAATTGACAGCTGCCAGTGAAGTGGCAATTAGTTTTGGTGGCAATGCCCTCACCTCAACACTGGGACTGACTGCTGATGGCAATCTCCAGCGGGGACTTACCACCTTTACATTGAATCATCGGCGCCATCTCACCACCTTGACCTTGGGGGATGCATTTATCAGGAGTGATCCGTTGGGGGGAGGTGGCCTGTGGGGCGGCATTGTTTGGGAGCGCAACTTTGGCCTTAGCCCTTACTTAATTCGTCAGCCCGCTTTTGACTTTCGGGGCGAGGTAACCACCCCCAGCAGGGCAGAAATTTACTTAAATAATGTGCTGACTCGGCAAGTGACGTTGCCACCGGGGCCTTTTATTCTCAAAAATTTGCCTGCCTTTGGTGGCTTTAATCAGTTGCGGATGGTGGTGACGGATGTTGAAGGGAATCAACAGGTCTTTAGCCGCAATTTTGTCCGGTCGTCTATGTTACTGCGGCCTGGACTATCAGAGTTTATTGTGGCTGCTGGTGTTGAGCGGGAAAATTTTGGCAGGGATAATTTCAGCTACGGGAACCGGGTGCAATTGTTGGCGGCCTATCGGCAGGGGATTTTGAATAACTTGACATTGGGGGCACGTCTTGAGGGCAATGGCGATCTCTTGAATGCGGGCTTGAACTTGAGTACCGCAATTCCCGTTGGCACGCTGGATATGGCGGCGGCGGTGAGTACCACTGAGGGAAAATGGGGCAGTGGGATTGCTGTCAGCTACAACTATCTGGGGCGGCAGCTGGCTTTTGGCGGTGGGGTGCGCCTGCTCAGTGGCAATTATGTCAATACTGGCTTAGCTTTGGGGGACGATCGCCCGCAGTTAGAAGCCTTTGCCAATGCCACTCTGAGTCTGGGGTCACGGGTAACAATTAGTGGCCAGTATTTTTTTACCAATCCCCGCGATCAGGTGGTGCGACAACAGGCAAAAATCCTAGCTCAAGTGCAACTCCATCGCAATCTAAGTTTATACCTCCAAGGGTCGCGTTTGTGGTCTGGCGGTGATCAGCCAGTGAATCAAGTCAGTGTTACGTTTAACTACTTCCTGAACAATGCGGTAACGATTAACACCGGCTGGCAGCACCAGGGAAATCAGCAGGGGTTTTTCCTCAATGTCTCGCGATCGCTCCCCGTGGGCGTCGGCTATGGTTATCAGGGGCAGCTACTTCAGACTAATGAACAGGTTTTTGCCAGTGGCAGGCTCTTTTACAGTGCCCCTTGGGGTCGCTATCAGATTGGCTACACCCAGGCGGGGGATACTGGCTATGCGCAGGTGGTGGCAGAGGGAGGCTTGGTCACCATTGGCGGTCAAGTTTTTGCCACGCGACCGGTACAAGGAAGTTTTGCCTTAGTGGAGGTTCCCAATGTGGCAGGGGTGCGCACCTACTTAAGTAATCAGGAAATTGGTCGCACGAATCGTCAAGGTAAAATTCTGGTTCCAGACTTACTGCCCTACTACGGCAATGTTTTACGAATTGAGGAGCAGGATATTCCTATTAATTTTGCCATTGGCCGCACGGAGTTGTTGATTGCCCCGCCCTTTCGTGGGGGAGCGATCGCCCGATTTGAGGTTCGCCCTAGTCGCAACTATGTTGGCCGAGTCATCATTTTACGGGGCAGTGAGCGGATCATCCCCAATTTGGGACAACTTACCCTCAACCGCAACGGAGAAAAAATTGTATCGCCCCTCTCGCCAAGGGGAGAATTTTACTTTGATACCCTAGAAGCAGGAACCTACACCACTGAGGTGGCCTACGAGCAACTGAGCTGTACGTTCCAACTGACATTGCCCCCGAGTGAGGATCTCTTTACGGATGTAGGGGAAGTCTCATGTTCATTGCCCGAATTACCGCGATAGGACTCATCACTGGCCTCAATTTCCTTGGGTGTTGGGCAGCCGCACATGCTCAAGGGAGAGGCTGCCAATTTCTACGTGTGACTGGGTTAAACTTTGGTACCTATGATCCTTTTTCGCCGGTTCCCCTAGATACAACGGGTCAAGTCCAGTTGATCTGCAGGGGGCGTAACCGCCCGGTGACGATTCAACTGAGCCAAGGGGGCAGCAATAGTTTTACACCGCGACAAATGAGCAATGGGAGCGATCGCCTAAACTATAATCTCTACCTCGATGCCAACCGCAGCCTCATTTGGGGCGATGGCACAGAGGGTACTCAGCAACAGGGGCCTTTTATTCCCGGCAACAATGTTCTCAATACGCTGACGATTTACGGTCGCATTCCTGCCCAGCAGTGGGTTACTCCCGGTCTATACACCGACTCGCTGCGGCTCACCATTATTTTTTAGCACTCTGCCCGATGGTAGTCCTGAAGTGCTCGCACACTGAGGGTTGAGGTTTGCAGAGTTTTAATGGCAGCAGCCGTTGCCTTTGCCCCCGCGATCGTTGTCACCAAGGGAATTTTATAGGCAAGGGCAGTGCGGCGAATCAGGAGAGCATCGGTGCGGGCTTCTTGACCGGAGGGAGTATTGAGAATGAGGTGAATTTGCTCATTTTTGATGGCATCGAGCACATGGGGGCGGCCTTCATGGAGCTTGAGGATGAGTTCAATGTTGCGCAGACCCGCCTCGAGCAAGGCATTGCGGGTTCCTTCGGTGGCGATAATCCGAAAGCCGAGGGACTGCAACTCCTGCACTACGGGCACAATTGCTGTCTTGTCGCGATCGCTCATCGACACAAAGACCGTTCCCTTCAAAGGTAACCTTTGATTGGCCGCCAATTGGGACTTGGCATAGGCAGCACCAAATGTCATATCAATCCCCATTGCCTCACCAGTAGAGCGCATCTCTGGTCCTAGCACCGTATCGGTGCCGGCAAATTTTTCAAAAGGCAGAACAGCTTCCTTGACGGCGACATGGTTGGGAATTTTCTCATCAAGGAAATTGAGTTCCGCGAGGGTTTTTCCTGACATTAGGCGGGCAGCAATTTTAGCAAGGGGGACGCCAATTGCCTTTGAGACAAAGGGCACAGTGCGCGATGCCCGCGGGTTGGCCTCCAAAATATAGACCTGCTCCCCTTGAACTGCCAGTTGTAGGTTCATTAACCCCACCACCTTCAGCGCCTTGGCGAGGGCAATACTCCAGGTGCGGATGGTCTGCAACACAGTGGGAGAAAGGGATTGAGTGGGCAAGCTACAGGCGGAGTCCCCAGAGTGAATCCCCGCTTGTTCAATGTGCTCCATAATTCCGCCAATGACCACGGTACCCGTAGTATCGGCAATGGCATCCACGTCCACCTCAATGGCATTTTCCAGATACTTATCAATGAGGATTGGTCGCTCTGGCTCCACCTGAACCGCTTCGTTCATGTAGCGTTCCAATTCAGCATCGGAATAGACAATTTCCATGGCTCGACCGCCAAGGACATAACTGGGGCGCACCACCACTGGGTAACTAATGCGCTGGGCAATCCTCAGGGCTTCGGCATAGCTGCGAGCCGTACCATTGGGGGGTTGGGGGATATTCAGCTCCCGTAAAATCTTCTCGAAGCGTTCGCGATCTTCGGCAATATCAATGGCGTCAGGAGACGTACCCCAGATTTGCGTTCCTAGGCGATCGCCATGGGTGGCGAGGTACTGCTGGAGGGGTAAGGCGAGTTTCAGAGGTGTTTGCCCCCCAAACTGAATAATGATGCCAACGGGGCGCTCCACTTCAATGATGTTGAGAACATCTTCCTTGGTCAGGGGTTCAAAGTAGAGGCGATCGCTGGTGTCGTAGTCGGTGGAAACCGTTTCAGGGTTGGAGTTGACCATGATGGTTTCATAGTCATCGGCTCGCAGTGCGTAGGAGGCATGGCAGCAGCAGTAATCAAATTCAATCCCTTGACCAATGCGGTTCGGCCCCGATCCAAGAATCATCACCCGAGGTTTGCGGGGGGGCAATACCTCCGATTGGGGGGGCAGTAATTCGACATCGCCGGTATCGGGGTTAATTTGCTCCACCGGCCGCTCATAGGTGGAATAGTAGTAGGGGGTGTAGGCCTCAAACTCTGCGGCACAGGTGTCCACTGTTTTATAGACTGGAACAACGCCAAGGGATTGGCGATAGGCTCGCACCTGATCCTCGCTAGTTTTGGTGGCATAGGCAATTTGGGCATCGCTAAAGCCCTGTTGCTTTACCCGCCACAGATCATCAGCCGTGAGTTGCTCTAGTTTGCTGCGTTTAAGGAATTTTTCCGTTTCTAGAAGTCCCTGCATCTGGCGTAAAAACCACGGATCAATGGCTGTCAGCTCGTAAATCTCTTCAACGGTCATCCCCAGAAGAAAAGCGTGGCGAATGGCAAAAATACGCTCTGGATTGGGTGTGCGCAGTTTCCCCCGCAGTTGCTCTAGGCTAGGCAGTTTTTCGGGGCGATCGCACCCCCAGCCGGCGCGGCCAATTTCTAGCGATCGCAGGGCTTTTTGCAGTGATTCTTGGAAGGTGCGGCCAATGGCCATGGCTTCCCCCACAGACTTCATTTGCGTAGTCAGCACTGGCGGTGACCCTGGGAACTTCTCGAAGGCAAAGCGGGGGATTTTGGTGACCACATAGTCAATCGTGGGTTCAAAGCTAGCGGGCGTTTTCTTGGTAATATCATTGGGGATTTCTGGCAGGGTGTAGCCCACCGCCAATTTGGCCGCTATTTTGGCAATAGGAAAGCCGGTTGCCTTAGAAGCCAATGCCGAAGAGCGAGAGACGCGGGGATTCATTTCAATGACGATCACTTCCCCGGTTTCGGGATTGACGGCAAACTGAATGTTTGAGCCGCCGGTTTCTACGCCAATCTCGCGAATGATTTTAATGGCCGCATCCCGCAGTCGTTGGTATTCTTTGTCCGTCAGGGTTTGTGCGGGTGCAACCGTGATCGAGTCCCCCGTGTGAATGCCCATGGGGTCAAGGTTCTCAATGGAGCAGATGATGACCACGTTATCGGCTATATCCCGCATCACTTCCAGTTCGTATTCTTTCCAGCCAATGAGGGACTGCTCAATAAGAATTTGCGAGACAGGACTGGCATCGAGACCCGCAGCAGCAATTTCTTCAAATTCCTCCTGGTTGTAGGCAATGCCGCCACCGCTGCCCCCCAAGGTAAAGGCGGGGCGAATAATCAGGGGATAAACCCCAATCTCGTGGGCGATCGCCTGTGCCTCTTCGAGGGTATTGGCCAAGCCGGAGGGACACACTGCCACGCCGATTCGCTGCATGGCTTCCTTAAAAAGCTTGCGATCCTCAGCCATTTCAATGGCCGGCAGCTTAGCGCCAATCAGTTCCACGCCATAGCGATCGAGGACACCGGATTTAGCCAGCACCACCGCCAGGTTGAGTGCCGTTTGTCCCCCCATTGTCGGCAACAGGGCATCGGGACGTTCTGCAGCAATCACCTTTTCCACCATGTCGGGTGTCAGCGGTTCAATGTAGGTGCGATTAGCCGTCTCCGGATCCGTCATGATCGTGGCGGGGTTAGAGTTGATAAGGATTACCTCGTACCCTTCCTCGCGCAATGCCTTACAGGCTTGGGTTCCCGAATAGTCAAATTCGCAGGCTTGGCCAATTACAATGGGACCCGAACCAATGATAAGAATTTTTGAAATATCAGTACGACGAGGCATAGGGATAACGCAGCGAAACAGTTTGAATGACGCCTTCCCTATCCTACACTCCCGCTTGCGATCGCGCCTGTCCTCCCTTGGCAAGAATCACTCACTGAGAAGCCTTTAGGACAATCCGTGTTAGGGTTGAGTCTCACGGTTGAAGCCCACCATCCTTGAGCTGCCATGCCTCTTTGCGTTCCCAATTCATTTGGCCGATAAAACAAGGCTCTCATACTGTTCAAGCTGGGGCTGAAAACATCCGTCAGTCAAATTTTAAGGTGTAGTTGTAAGTTGAAAACAGGAGAGTCGCAAGGGTCGCGGTAATTGAGAATAAACTTGACAATAGCTTTGCAAGACGCCATGATAACTTCATTGTTTTTCTACTTTTTAAGGGTAGAACACGACATTTCTTCCCTTTTTTCTAGCTTCTCAAACAATCGTTCCGTACTTTTGGATTTACTCATGCAATTGGTGGAGTTTCAATGTCAGAAAAAGCCTGCGCACGCCTAAATGTCTTTCAACGCTACTTGACCTTGTGGGTCATGCTCTGCATTGTTGCAGGCATCTTGATGGGGCGACTGTTTCCAGAAGTTGCCACAACGCTGGATCGATTGAGTCTTTACCAAGTGTCTGTGCCGATCGCTATCTGTTTATTCTTCATGATGTACCCGATCATGGTGAAAATTGACTTCAGCCAGATCGATCGAGCCTTCCGTACCCCTAAACCCGTATTACTGACATTGATTGTCAACTGGGGGATCAAGCCCTTCACAATGCTCTGGATTGCCCAGTTTTTTCTGGGCTATCTCTTCCAGCCATGGCTCAGGGGAACAGAGATCATTCGCGGGCAAGTGATTCCCCTAGCAGATTCCTATATTGCCGGCACGATTTTGCTGGGCATTGCCCCCTGCACAGCAATGGTGCTGATGTGGGGGTACTTAGCCTATGGCAATCAAGGACTGACGTTGGTGATGGTGGCCATTAACTCCTTAACAATGCTCTTTCTCTATGCGCCGTTGGGTCGATTTTTGCTTGCCGCCAGTGATTTGACCGTGCCTTGGCCGACCATCCTTCTCTCAGTGCTAGTCTATGTAGGAGTACCCCTTGTGGCTGGGGTGTATAGTCGCCATTGGATTTTGCGCCATCGGGGGCAAGAGTGGTTTGAAAAACGGTTTCTGCCATTTCTGGATCCCATTGCTATCACGGCTCTCCTAATCACCCTAATTCTGCTATTTGCCTTTAAGGGGGATCTTATTGTTGAGTCGCCCTTCCATATCCTCTTGATTGCTCTTCCTCTGTTTGTGCAAACAAATGTAATTTTTTGGCTAGGGTATTTGGCGGCATGGCAACTGCGCCTAGACTATGAAGATGCAGCGCCAGCAGCTATGATTGGTGCCAGCAATCACTTTGAGGTGGCGATCGCGACGGCAATTACCCTTTTTGGCCTCAATTCAGGTGCAGCCTTGGCAACAGTCGTGGGCGTTCTTATCGAGGTACCCGTCATGCTCATGCTCGTTAATATTTGCCAGCGCACTGCCTTTTGGTTTCCCCGTTCTCCTCAAAAGGCAAGTCTTAAAGATCCCCGCTGTCTCTAGGGAGTGGGTGTTGCAGATCCGGAACGCACCGCTGCGAGGGTTTCCGCTTGGTA
>NZ_JARJMS020000058.1:0-8141 GCF_029335995.1 Thermosynechococcus sp. Uc | reverse complement strand
CTAATACCAGATTAAACTATAGATATTTTCATAATACACTACAAAAAGCAAAATCCTTGAATCCTACAACAAAACTTAACATTCTAAGCCTACGTCGAGCGGATGCGAGAGGCCACAAGTCGCTCTGGCTAACCATCAAAGCGCCAATACTCTATTCTAGCTTGTGTGGTGTTAGCCATACATCACTAACTGAGTTCGAGTTGAAAATATCTGAACTTATCTAACTGTCTCCTCCCAAAGTGCTCCGCTATATCCACTAGCTCTAAAATTAAATACGCAATCAAGACTATGTATATTTAGTTGACTATCCCATGCAAACTCTTCGTCATCAACCGCTCCAACGATAAGTGCATTTTCAGAAATTTCCATAAATTCTCAATCGCCCACCGCTGTCGATACAGTTCAGCAACTTCCAGCTCGCAAAGCCTCTATCCATTATCACTATGGCATTCTCAGGAATCATGTCTATTACTTTCCCTTGAAAACACTGTGTATAAAATCGGAGCGGCGGGATTTGAACCCACGACCCCCACTACCCCAAAGTGGTGCGCTACCAAGCTGCGCTACGCCCCGCTAAGCTTTATTAATATAACACGAGTTTAGGGAAGATTCTAGTTGGTGACGGACGTCTTTCCCAGCCATTTCAAGATATAGGTATTCACCTGCTCAGGTGCTTCATCTTGGGGACAATGGCCAACCTCTGGCAAGGCAATAAACTCCTGCACACAGGGAAATTGAGCCAGCTTCTGACCTTCGTCAATTGGTTCCCAAGGGTCGGCGGCACCCCAAAGGAAATAGGTGGGGCAGGTAATCTGCGGTAGCAAGTCTTCAGGTAGAGGACCTTGAGAGTAACGGACAAAGGCTAAAAAAACATCGGCAGCTCCCGTATCTTGAGCAGGGGTCAGCAGTATCTCTACAAGCTCATCAGTAACAGCGCTAGTCTTGGCGTAGGCTTGATGGAGAATGCGGCGCACGGTATGGGGTTGGGCAATTTGACGGAAGAAGTAGGTGCCAAGGGTGCGGTTCCCCAAAAGTCGCTGGAGTAGTGCGGTTCCCCAACGGCGATGCCAAGGGAGTTGCTGTCGCTTGCGGTCGTGGAGCTGACGTAAAGAGCAGTTGAGCAGGATCAGGTGACTCACCCACGCGGGCTGAAAAACAGCGGCTTGTAAGGCAACCACACAGCCAATGGAGTTGCCAATGAGAACTGCGGGCTGGCCGATGATTTCATGGCAAAAGTCTAAGACCAAGGCTGCCCAGGTCTCAAATGTGTAGGGAACAACTGAAGGGGAGGGTTTGGCGGAACCACCAAAGCCCAGTAAATCAATGGCATAGACTGGATGGTGAGCGGCAAGGACAGAAATGTTTTTGCGCCAATGCAAGCTCGAGGCACCAAAGCCATGAATCAGAAGGAGGGGAATGCCCTGCGTCCCTTGATGCCGATAGAGAATCGGGTAATCTTGCCAATGCCACGTTTGCGGTGTAAGGGGAGGTGTCATTTAGTCGGCTTGGAGAAATTGACGGTAGCGATCGCTCAACTCCTGAACAGCCCGCTCATAAAATTGCTGTCCATGCCCAGGGGTGGCCAAACTGGAATCTGCCCCTACACGGCCATCGGAATAGCGGCGGCGAAAATCTACAGCACCGTAAATGGCATGGCCGGTATTGACTTCGGGGTTAAGGGGTACGCACTTAATGGCTTCTGGGTAAAGAAATTGGGTAACCGCGACTTCACTGGGGGTAGCATGGGAACCCTCGCGATCGCCATACAATTCTCGCGCCAGTTGTATCACTGAGCTACACATAAACCAGTTGGCCAATTCACAGCGCACTTGATCCGCTGCTGGAATGTGCAAATCTGCCAAGACCGCATAGGTTTCAGCAAAGGCTGCCTTCACTGTGGCGATATTGCCGCCATGACCATTAATGAAAAAGAAGCGTTGAAAACCTGCGCGTACCAAACTCACAACATAATCGCGAATGACCAGAATCAAGGTACTCGGGCGCAAGCTAATGGTACCGGGGAAAGCCGTATGGTGTAGAGCCATGCCTATGGAAATAGTTGGGGCAACAAGGGCGGCAGTGGCTTCTCCTACCCCTTTAGCGATCGCTTCAGCACAGAGGGCATCGGTACCAATTAAGCCCATAGGACCATGCTGCTCCGTGGAGCCAATGGGAACAATCACCCCCTTGGAGGTGTTGAGATAGGCTTCGACCTCTGGCCAAGTATGTAAATGGAGTAGGGGCATCTCTGTCTGCTATCAAGAAAGCGCACAAAAGTGCGCACCGTTCTCTTCCTGTCCCAAACGTATTCGTATCTGACAGTTTCCAGAAGCAGACTACAGTCTGCTTTTGGTAAACGTCACTTTCCAGAGGCAGTGCCGCCGTTGCCGGACGGACTCGCCACGGGCAGAGCAGTTGCGGTTGCCAGCCGTTTCAGGTTCAACGCGGCATTGAGGTTGCGGTCATGGTGAATCCCATTTCCGGTTACTCAACGCCAGCGCATCGTCTTTCCAGCCACAGACCGAGCATCGCTTACTGCTTGAGAACCAATGGTCAGCAATGACCAACCGGGTTCCCTAGCGTTTGGCCTTGTACTCAATCTGCGGGCGGAATCGAGCAAAGCCCACGTCGCTGATAGCACGGGCAAGTTTGCTGTTCGCCTACACACTATCGTACACGATTGTCAATACTAGAGTTTGTCTCTCTCGGAGGGGGTTTTCTTGGGGATAACTATGCCCTTTAATCTAGCCACCAGCATTACCCTTGCTCGCCTGTTCATAGTACCGCTAATTCTGGGCTTGCTCTCCTTCAATGACGCTGTGGTCTATCGCTGGTGGGCGGTGGGGCTGTTTCTGGTGGCTGCCCTCACCGATTGGCTCGATGGCTATATTGCACGTCGTTTCAATCAGGTAACGGATTTGGGCAAGGTGCTTGATCCGCTGGTGGATAAGTTGCTCATCCTTGTTCCTCTTTTAATCTGTATTGAGTGGGGAGAAGTGCCCGCTTGGTCAGTGGCCTTAATTCTCTTTCGGGAACTGGGAATTGCCAGTTGGCGGGTTCAGCAACCGCAAATTCAGGGGGCAAACCTCTGGGGAAAAGCAAAAACGGTCAGTCAGATTGTGGCTGTTGCCCTCCTTTTGGCTCCCTTACCTCCGAGTTGGCAAGGGGGAAGTCTGATTGTCTATGGAGGGGCGATCGCCCTGACGTTAATTTCAGGGGCGCTTTATCTGCGGGGTTGACTCCCAATACGGCCTCCTAGTACTTCCTGCAACTGCTGCGAATGAATGCGATCAACCCAATGGACTTGAAAAGTTGGCCGTGCCACTTGGCTAACAAATGTTTGACTTAAAAAGGGTCGCAACTGCTCATTTTGTTGATTAAACACACCAAAGAAGGCAGCACTGACCCCCTTGAAAAAGGGCTGCGCCAACTGGGGATTTGGGCCAATGAGATCAGCGGGTACTGGCAACACTCCCCCTGCGCTGACCCCCACTGCTGAGAAGTGGGTAGCAGGCACAAGCATTGCCAAATACTTGGGCTGTGCTTGTAACCACGTAAAGGGCAAGACCTGCTCCTCCAGTGGCGGGGCAAAGACATCTTTGCTACTGGAAATAATCAGCGTCGGCACTTTGATATTAGCCATGCCGCGCTCGCCAATGAGGATACTGCTCACTGGATTGACGGCAATCACAGACTTGACCCGTGAATCTACTGGGACAGAGGGAGGATCAGCAAGACCGAGACTACGGCATTGCAGGGGCACTGAGATATTAAAGATAAAGAGATCATTTGCCGCTGCCAGACAACGTTGTTGGACAGCATTCCAGTCAACGGTACCCCCCGCTGCTGCCAGTACCGTAAACCCCCCCATCGAGTGACCAAAAAGACCAACATTATTCGTGTCAATTTTTAGGGCAGGGTCTTTCTGAACAAAAGCCGCCACGGCATCTATGCCAAACTTTAGGTCGAGGGGGCGCTGCGCCCAGTCTTTGGGCAAATTCTCATAGTCTAGGGGCGCCCCTGAAAGGAAACTACTAATCCGACGGGTATCAGAACCGGGGTGAGTGACTGCCAACACCGCCAGACCATAACTGGCTAAGTGTTCTGCCAAGTAGGCAAACGTTGTGCGATCTGAGGCTAACCCATGGGAAATGACAATCAGAGGGGCGGGTGCAGTGATCCCCGTTGGGACATAGAGATCTGCAGGAATTGGCTCTGTGGTGCGATTGGGATTGGTAAATTCGAATGTTTGCTTTTGCCACTGGAAAGGCCCCTTTTGCGCAGGAGTGCGTCCGCTGGCTGGCAGAGCTGTTCGGGGTTGGAGCTGCGCCAGCCGTTCGATAAAGTTTTGAGTACGCTGCTCTTGATTAATTGCACGGCTAAATGCACCAATTGCTTTCAAGCCAAGTTCACCGTTGACTTTCAGACTTTTGCCTGGAAAGGCCTGCAACACCGATAGGAGTGTAATTCCTGAGGGAGAACTGGCCGCAGTTTTCAGGGCTTCCCCTAGAGCTTGACCGCCGTTGACATCATTTTCTGCCCGAATGACTTGGCCGATACGCTCTAAAAAGGCTTGACCAATGGGACTTTTGACAAATTGACTGACGGTTGTCGGCTCTAAGTTCATCCGTGTGGTCAAGCTCTCCCGTAGGTTTGACTCTTGATCAGTAGGGAGGAGGCGAATTAAAAATCTGAGTTCAGGACTTGCATGACCCGTTTTGGCAAATGTGGCAAGGTGGTTGACTTGAATGTTAAATGTGCCAAAGGGCGGATAAACAAGGCTAATTTGTTCGGCAGCGAGGCCAGTATGGGCCCAAAATGTTGCAGCCACACCCAATAGGGGGAGCCACTGCCCTTTTTTCCTTGTGTGCGCGATCGCCATTCCTCACCTATCCTTTTGGTCACTAGCATTATCGTGATTTATGAAGTTAACGGCAACTCCAGTCCTCTTTGGATGGCTGGAGCGCCCTCAAACGGAAAAGGGAGGGGATTGTCTTTCCCGTTTCAGGCAAGAACAGTTCCCTTTCAGGACTGATGGCCTCAAAGAGAGGTTCCCCCGCCGTCAAAAGGTTGTAAAGGACTGTTGCTGTGGTATTGTGCTTTTGGAAAAACAAGGGAGTTCGCCCATGGGTGAGGATGCAATCAAACAGATGAAACAGGCCGTTGCTAAAGCCGCTGCCGATCGCGTGCAGTCAGGGATGGTGGTGGGCTTGGGCACAGGGTCAACCACGGCCTTTGTCATCCAATTTTTGGGCGATCGCCTGCGCAGTGGAGAACTGAGTAACATTGCCGGTGTGCCCACGTCGTTTCAAGCCACTGTCCTCGCTAAAAAGTACGGCATTCCCCTCCTTACCCTCGATGATGTGGAGAAATTAGACCTCGCCATTGACGGCGCCGATGAGGTAGATCCCGCCAAAAACCTGATCAAGGGAGGGGGGGCAGCCCATACCCGTGAAAAAGTTGTCGACTCCCTTGCCGATCAGTTCTTGGTGGTAGTGGACAGCAGCAAACTGGTGCAGAAATTGGGGTCTACTTTCCCTGTGCCTGTGGAAGTTTTGCCCTTTGCCGTAGCTCCTGTTACTCGCGCCCTGAAAGCCCTTGGGGGGCACCCCGAGCTGCGCATGGGGGTAAAAAAAGATGGCCCTGTGGTTACCGATCAAGGCAATCTTGTCCTTGATGTTAAGTTTGACGAAATTGCTAACCCCGCCGAACTGGAGAAAACTATTAACAATATCCCCGGCGTTATCGAAAATGGCCTTTTTGTGAATGTGGCCGATGTCATCCTAATCGGTGAGATTGTGGACGGCCAGCCCTGTGTCCGTGAAGTTTCCGCTTAATCAGCTTCCCCAAAGGAAAGCAATTAATAGATTTCCCTAGTCGTGTTGACTAGGGATTTTTTGTTTCCATTTAATCAGCTTCCCCGAAGGGAAGTAAGAGAATCTTTAATGTAGCCTCTCCCTGAGCGGATTACAACTTGCTCAACAGAGAATTATTCATCACCGTTCATTCTCTGAAACTAATCGCTACCTTTGATATGGGCACGACTCTCTACCTATCGCGGCAGGGCTGCACTGCCTCTCTGAAGGGCGAGAAAATTATTGTGCGACATGAGAAAACCCTTTTCACGCAGCGCAACTTCCTCATGTTGATCTTATTCTGGTTTTCGGTTCCTGCCAACTGACCACTCAACTGATCGGTGCTTGCTTGCAGCGGGGGATTACAATTGCCTATTTATCAAGGTCAGGTTACTGTTATGGTCGCTTGCTGCCTATTCAGCGCAGGCGTCAAGCCTTTGTGGCGCTTCAAGCGCAATTGAGTGATAGCCAAAAACTTTATGTTGCCCAGCAGTTAATTCATGCCAAACTCCCGAACAGCCGTGTCATCTTGATGCGGCACTACCGCCGGCGATCGCCGCTAGAACTGGAGCGAAGGATCAATATCTTGGGGATTTTGGCAAAATGTAGCCTGCATACAGCAACTCTACAAGAACTCCTTGGAGTTGAGGGCAGTGGTGCAAAGTATTACTTTGAAGGCCTGAGTGATTGTTTCCAGCATCCTAAGCTTGTTTTTCAAGAGCGCAGCCACCGTCCCCCCGGCAACGAAATCAATGCTTTGTTGAAGAATTGTGCGATCGCCTACAACGGCGCATTCAGCCTACAGTAGATCACATTCGCATTTATCCCCTCAGTCCCACAGTTCTTGTTCTTGGCAGCGGTCAAGTCCCCCTTGAGCCATCCTTAAGTACCGTTGTTTAATTGCGCACACCAAAGGGAACATGTACCGAGGGAATGGCGCCTGCTGCTGACTGCAGATGGGTGAGTTGATCATCAAAGAAAATGTGCGGCTTGAGTTGCTTGAGAACCCGTACTTTCTCCATACCACCAAGGAAAAAGGTTTCATCGGGCATCACTCCCCAGCTATTTAAGGTCGTCACCACCCGTTCACTCGCTAGGATATTACGGGCTGTTACAATCGCAATCCGTAACAGCCGCTGATAGCTGGCATCCTGCTGCTCTTTGGCCATCTCCAACTGTTGAAAGGCCGCCAGTTTCCTAAACAGATCACTCAATGGCCCCGGATTGTGGGGAATGTTGGCCTTTTGCAGTTCATGGGCATGAAATTGTTCCAAATCCCCCTGATGAAATACCGCCTCGGCTTCATCATCTGCCAGCACGCCGTCAAAGTCAAAAGCAATGCGCAACTCGGCATCCTCTTCATGGTCGGTAATCGGCGAAGGAATGACCATGCCCGCTGGATAGCCAGCTTTGATGGCCTGCTGTACATCTGTTGCATTGGCAGAGAGAAACAGGGACACATTGAAAGCAGGAATGTAGGGATGGGGGGACTTCCCGCCCAAAAATGCTGCACGGGTAATATTCAGGCGATAGTGCTGGATTGAGTAAAAGACGCGCTGACCAGTATCTGGATCATTGCGGGATAGGAGAACCACCTCCACTGGCTCCTGTTCGGGATAGGCGCGATTGAGGTTCAAAAAGCGGCGAATAAAAGGAAATGCTACCCCTTTGGGCAGCACATCGTATTTCCTCTCCCGCTGAAATTGACGGTATTTTTCCGTGCCCTCGTTTTGGAATACTGCATCTGACTCCGTCAGATCAAACAGGGCACTGGAGGCCACGGCAATCACTAATTTGTTCTCAATTGGATACCCCATTGCCGATCCTTGGGTAGCGCGCTTGAAGCGCAGTGCGCAATTGGGCGATCGCCCCTTGCCAATCCTCCCGCTGCGGCTGACGAATTAACTGCGCAGAGGGATACCAAGGCGATCGCGACTGCCGCCAAAGCCACCGCCAATCGGCCACAAAGGGCAGCAGAATCCACAGCGGTTTCCCTAAGGCTCCTGCAAGATGAGCCACAGCCGTGTCAATTGTAATTACTGCATCCAATTGTTGGATTAAAAGTGCCGTATCCAGAAAATCCCCCATATAGGGCTGGCAGTCAATCACCCCCACCTGCTGTAGTTGTGCTGCTTCCTGTGGCGATCGCTCCTTTTGCAGACTATACCACTGGACATCAAATTCCCGCAGTAGCGGTAGGAGGTACTCAAGAGGGCAGGAGCGCCGAGCTGCACTCGGCGTTTGACTGTGGGTTGCCCAGACTAGGCCAATCCGAGGTTTAGGGAC
>NZ_JARJMS020000102.1:0-7493 GCF_029335995.1 Thermosynechococcus sp. Uc | reverse complement strand
CCTCAAAGCCAGCGATGGCGATTGTGACCTCCGTTTTCAACATAGCAAAAATATGGGGTTGCTCTTGCCGCAATTGCTCTAGCGATAGCCCCAAGGCAGTGGCACGGTGAATGGTGTCAATGGGAGCCGTCACCACATAGGCAACAATGCCATAAACCACGCGATCGCCTTCGGGAATCCGTACCCAACTACCTAAGGCGGGCACCATAGGAAAATCTAGGTTGGCGGGTTCATGGCACTGAGCAATGCAGTGATCCGTTGCTGTCTGGATAATTTCGGCAAAGGGAGGGGGGGAAGGCGATTGCCGCGCCATCGTTTAGTTTTTCACTTTTCCTTTAGGTGTGCTTTCAACCGGTTCTAGCTCGCCGATCTCAAAGGTAACCAACTTATCCCAGTTTCCCCCTTCAAAAAGCACTGCTGCTTTGCCATCTGTAACCCGCTGCACAATTCCTTGAAATTGGTAGTAGGTATCGTTGGGATTGTTGACCTTCACGGTCATACCGGGGAGAATCGTCATGACGAAGTCGCTGGCCATCGCTTTATCCCATATCATGTTCTTTTATTATCTCCTGCCCTTGATCCGTTCGGGCTTTACTGTAGGACGGCAAAAGATAGGCTTTAGCTATGGGCTTGATGATATTTCTTAACGGAGAGGGAGGGATTCGAACCCTCGGATAGGAGTTACCTGCCTATCAACAGATTAGCAATCTGCCGCTTTCGACCACTCAGCCACCTCTCCTTTTTGAGGGTTCTTTATTCTAGATCAGTTTTCTCCCCCTTTTCAATCCTGATTGCTCTGGGGGGCGATCGCAACCGAGAATCCATGTTAAAGTTTTGCAGAATAGCTGTGTTGTGGGAATAAAGCAAATGGCTGTATGCTGCCAATCTTCAGCAGTGCTTAGGCGGATTTCTACAATGGCTGGGTTCAGTAGGTTGAGCATCTAAGTTCTTTATGTTGAACGGTCTTGCCCTGAATCCCCCCAAAATGCTCATGCCGGGACTTCTCGCGATCGCCCCCGTGATATTGCTTAGCCCGCTGCAAGCTACACCCACCACTACTCCAGTGGCACAGGTGTCTTCTTCTCAAACGCCAGCCTCGGCTGCCCTCACGCCCCTGAACCCCAACCCCGATAGACTAGCGCTTCCTGAAACAGTCAATATTGATCTCAGTCAACCCCTCACCCTAGAGCAAGTCATTGAGGTGGCCATTCGCAATAACATTGGCCTACAGATTAGTGAGTTACAACTACAGCGGGCACGGGCGCAACTGCAACAAGTGCAAGCACAGCTTTATCCTAGCCTTGCGTTTCAAGCCAGCATTGGCCAGAATACCTCCCCCGGCGGCCAGCCCGTCTCCTTGCCCCTCAACTTTGAACAGCAGTTTTCCCTGCAACAGCAGCAACAGCAACAAGCTCAGCAACAGCTTCTCGCTCAACAACTGGCCGCCAGTAGTATTTTGAATACTCAGGTGCAACGGCTGCAACAACGATTCCAAGGCCCCCAATTAACGACATTGTCGGATCAGCAAAACCTTGAGCTACAACAGCAACTGCAACAACTGCAAAATAGCGCCACTCAGGCGGCTACGCCCTCCAATTTCACCCCAATTACCCTTGCGCCGGTCAATCAACTGAGCTATAGAAACTTTTTTACCAACCTCTTTGGAGCGACCAATGGCGCAACTGCCAATGCGGCACTGGTTATGAACTATACGTTGTTTGCGGGGGGCGGGCGATCGGCGGCCATTGCAGCAGCTCGCAACCAAGTGCGCTTGAGTGAATTGGAGGTACAACGCCAACTTCAACAACTGATCCTTGACGTTACCAATGATTACTATTTAGCACAACAGGCCAAGATCCAGGTGCAAATTGGGGAGGCAGCGGTGGCCAATGCCCAAGTGACATTGCGCAATGCTAAGGCCTTTGAGCAAGCAGGAGTGGGAACGCTGTTGGATGTGTTGACTGCAGAGGTGAGCCTTGCCAATGCCGAGCAAAACTTGAACCAAGCTCGCAACTTGGAAATCACCACGCGGCGACAGTTGGCACAGCGGTTAAATCTAAGCCAGACGGTGGATGTGGCGATCGCTGACCGCGTCGAACCCGCTGAAGAATGGTCACTTTCTCTTGATGAGAGTATTGTCCTTGCCTATCAAAACCGTGTTGAGCTAGAGCAGCGGCTGCTACAGCGCACGATTGCCCTGAAAAATCGTCAGGTGGCATTGGCGGCTACACGTCCCCAACTCAGTCTCTTTGCCAGTGGCAATATGCTGGACAAAGTTGCCGATGATCTGGCGCCTCGCTTTGGCTATGGGGTGGGGCTACAAATGCAACTCGCTCTCTTTGATGGCGGCAATGCCCGTGCCAGTGCCGCTCGCCAAGAAGCCCTTGCGGCAACCGCTGAGGAACAATACGCCAATCAGAAGAACCTCATCCGCTTAGAGGTGGAAACTGCTTACGCCAATCTCAAGGCCAATGAGAAAAACATTGCCACAGCGCGAACAGCTCTTACCCAAGCCACTGAGGGACTGCGCCTTGCTCGCCTGCGTTTTCAAGCGGGGGTGGGGACTCAACAGGAGGTCGCCAATGCCGAAACTAATTTAACCCAAGCCCAAGGCAACCTGCTTGCAGCCATTTTGAATTACAATCGCTCCTTAGCAGCCTTAAAGCGAGCTGTGGGTTATCCAGAGCGTTTAGGTCTGAGGCTAGGACAATAACTGATGGGCGATCGCAAGCGGGCATTAATCACAGGCATTACAGGACAAGATGGCTCCTACCTCGCCGAGCTCCTCTTGGAAAAGGGCTATGAAGTCCATGGCATTATTCGCCGCACTTCCACATTCAACACCGATCGCATTGACCACATTTACGTTGACCCCCATCAAGAGGGAGCTGCTCTACGCCTGCACTATGGCGATCTCACCGATGGCGGTACCCTAAGACGTATTCTAGAACTGAGTCAGCCCGATGAAATTTACAATTTGGGGGCACAATCCCATGTGCGGGTGAGCTTTGACGCCCCGCAATACACTGTCGAGACAGTGGCCATGGGTACGCTGCGACTTCTCGAGGCAATCCGCGAATACCAAGAGCGCACGGGCAAACAGGTCAAGTTCTACCAAGCGGGTTCCTCGGAGATGTTTGGCCTTGTGCAGGAAGTGCCACAGCGGGAAACAACCCCCTTTTATCCCCGCAGTCCCTACGCCTGTGCCAAGGTCTATGCCCACTGGCAAACCGTGAATTATCGCGAGGCCTATAATCTTTTTGCCTGTAATGGCATTCTCTTCAACCACGAGTGTGTTACTGGAACCACACCGGTGATCCTGCGGCGACAGGGACTAATCGAGATTCTGCCCATTGCCGATGTTGTTCCCCACCCCCCCGCTCCCCAAGAGGGTCAACGCTACACAACCGACTTAGCGCCCGAGGATTGCTTTGAGGTCTGGGATGCCCAGGGTTGGACAACGGTGACTTGCATGACCGCCACTTGGAATGGCGGCGATAAAACAGTTCATCAGATCGTGGCAGGAGCAGCCCTCTACGAAACGACTGCCGATCATCAAGTCTTTGTCCGCCATGGTGACACGCCTTGCTCGAAGGAGGCACAACAGGTACAAGTGGGCGATCGCCTTGCCCTCATTGATCTCCCCCCAGCTACGGAGCAAGTGGAGGTCAGCCCCAGCGAAGCTTGGCTTCTAGGAATTCTAGTTGCAGAGGGGCATCTTACCCCTGAAGGCACAGTAAAAGTCGCTAGCCAAGACCCGGAATTATTGACCCGAGTCGGTGCCACATGGCGGAAAGTTGCCGCAGGGTACACCGGTGAGTGCGCGGCTGCAAACGACTGGCCAAATGCTCAGCCTGTAACCTCACTGCACCTCAAGGGCAATTGCGACTATGGCCGCTACCTCTACGCCCAAATCTATACCCGTGGGGGCCACAGGCGAATTCCCCAACGCATTCTCAACGCTGATCATGCCGCTCGCTTAGCATTTCTTGAGGGCTTTAGCGCTGGGGCTGGCCTGGGCAGTACCTCCGAGTTTCAGAGCTTTTGCACAACTTCGCCGGCAGTGGCGGCAGGTCTCTATTGGCTGGTCAGCACCACCTTGGAGCAACGCATTACCCTCTGCCTTGAAACACAGGGCGATCGCACCGCCTACAGGCTGAATTTGAACAGTCCGCAGCCCCCACAATCGGGAGAGCATCGCTGTACACCAAAGGACGAAGTCCTTAAAGCCCACGCGATCGCCTACGCAGGATGGGTATTTGATTTAGCCACCACCTCCGGTACCTTTCATGCTGGAATTGGCCAAGGTTGGATCCACAACTCCCCTCGGCGGGGCGAAACCTTTGTGACCCGCAAAATTACCCGTGCCGTTGCTCGGATTGTTACTGGCCAACAAAACAAGCTCTATTTGGGCAACTTGGATGCTAAGAGGGATTGGGGCTACGCCAAGGACTATGTGCGCGCTATGTGGCTAATGCTGCAGCAGGAACGACCTGATGACTATGTGGTGGCCACTGGGGAGGCTCACTCCGTACGGGAATTTTTGGCGTTGGCCTTTGGCTATGTAGGTCTCAACTGGCAAGACTATGTGGAATTTGACCCCCGCTACCTACGTCCTACAGAGGTGGACTTACTTTTAGGGGATGCCACCAAGGCCAAGACAGTTTTAGGCTGGCAGCCCTCGGTCACGTTTCCCGAACTGGTGGCGCTAATGGTGGAAGCGGATCTTCAGGCCGTGGGCGCCATGGGGAAAACGCCCAAAACCACCTCTGACACCGTGCTTGATCTCATGGCTCAGCGGCAGTTTATCAGCAAGGCAGACTAGCAATGGATTTAAGTCAAAAGAGAATTCTCGTCACTGGGGGGGCGGGATTTTTGGGACGCTATGTGGTGGCACAACTGCAAAAAGCAGGGGCAGTACCTGAACAAATTACTGTTGTGCGATCGCGCGACTCCGATCTCCGCCAACTGTCTGCCTGCCAAGCGGTTGTTCAAAACCAAGATATTGTCATTCACCTTGCTGCCCATGTGGGGGGGATTGGCCTCAACCAAGCCAAGCCCGCTGAACTTTTTTATGACAACCTAATGATGGGTGCACAACTCATTGACTGTGCCTATCGCGCAGGTGTTGAGAAATTTGTTTGTGTGGGAACAATTTGTGCCTATCCCAAATTCACCCCTGTTCCTTTCAAAGAAAGCGATCTGTGGAACGGCTACCCCGAAGAAACCAATGCCCCCTACGGCATTGCTAAAAAAGCCTTGCTGGTTCAGCTACAAGCCTATCGGCAGCAGTATGGGTTTAATGGCATTTACCTTCTGCCTGTGAATCTCTATGGTCCAGGGGATAACTTTGATCCCCTGAGTTCCCATGTCATTCCGGCTTTAATTCGCAAAGTTTACACCGCTCAGCAACAGGGAGAGCACGTGATTCCCGTATGGGGCGACGGCAGCCCTAGCCGTGAATTTCTCTATGTCGAGGATGCTGCTCGTGGGATTGTCTTGGCCACCCAGGCTTACAGTGATCCCGATCCTGTCAACCTAGGTACGGGCGAAGAAATCACCATTAAGAACTTAGTTGCACTGATCTGCGAACTTATGGGATTTCAAGGGGAAATCGAATGGCAGCCGGAGAAACCCAATGGTCAACCCCGCCGCTGCCTGGATACCACTAAGGCAAAGGAAGCCTTTGGTTTTTGTGCCCAAATTTCCCTCAAAGAAGGTCTGGAGCGTACAATTACCTGGTATCGTCAACATGCTGCATCCCTATAAAAAACTGGCTCCAGATTATTTACATGAGTTATTGTGAATTGTGAGAATCCTGTTAGGGAACAGGGCAAGTAAGTTGATCCGGCGGTTCATACTTGAGATGAGAGCTTACTCCCCTATATTTGCAAAAGAGCTAGACCAGCCGTCTAGCAATGGTTGCTTGACCTAGTGAATATTTGGAATCCTAAAGCTGGTTCTCTCCCTAGGATCGGTGTTGTCGCCGCTCACAATTGGTTGTAGGGCAGGGGACGCGATTGCCCACAATCAGGGTACGCCACTGTTCTGGCTTTAAGCGGGTTTGTGCCACCCGTTGCAGGTCTGCTGCGGTTGCTGCTTTGACAGCTTGTTGATAGCGGAAGATGAAATCCTTGGGCAGATCGTAGTATTCGTAGCGCAGGAGACGATTGAGAATTTGCAGGCGATCGCGAAAATTAAAGACAAAGGAATTGAGAATACTATCCTTAGCATAGTTCAGTTCTGCTGCACTAACAGGTTCCTGTTGCAAGCGCTCAATTTCCTGCCGTAGGGCATTGAGAAACTTCGCTGTGGTTTCTGTTTGCGTTTGGCCGACGCCATAAAACACTCCCGGATAGTCAAATTCGGGACTCCAGGCGGCATAGACACTGTAGGCCAACCCTTGGCGCGATCGCAATTCATTAAAGAGGCGCCCGCCAAAGCCATTGAGGACACCATTGAGAACATAGAGGTTAAACACGTCGGCATCCTTGAGCGTACCCCCCAATTGGCCGGTGTAGATATAGCTCTGGGAGAGATGGGGGCGCTCGATCACCACGGTGGTTGGCGAGGTGTCAACCGTCACAGAAGGGATAGGGGGCAGGGGAGGGAGATTGGGTGGATCTTGCCATGAGCCAAAAATTGCTTCAAGGCGATCGCCCATTTGCGAAGCATCAAAGTCACCCACCAAGCCCAAAATACAGCGGGAGGGAGCAAGGTACCTGCGGTAAAACTGTTGCACATCCGCTGGTGTGATCTTGGCAAGGGTCTCTAACTCTTGAGTGCGGGCATAGGGACTCTCAGGACCGTAGATCAGCTTGTAAAATTCCCGTTCTGCTTGGGCATTGGGTTCATCATCCCGACGTTGAATGATCCCCTGTCGTCGCCGAATTGCCAGTTCAAATCGCTCCGGTTCTACTGCTGGCGCTTGGAGCATTTCCGCCAGTTGGCTCAGAACCGCTTCACTGTGTTCCTTTAGGCTGTTGAAGTTGATCCGTCCTAAACTTTTGCCGACACCCGATTCAATGGTTGCTGCTCGATCCTCCAGCCATTGGTCAATTTCAGCGGCACGACGAACTTGGGTGCCGCCGCTGCGAATGAGTTCACCACTGACTTCTGCTAAGCCCACCTGAGCAGGCGGATCCCAACGACTGCCGGCGCGAAAGAGCAGGGCTCCCCGCACTAAAGGCCATTCGTGATCCTCCAAGAGATAGACCACCATGCCATTGGCCAACTGACGACGTTCGTAGGCCGGTACTTGAATTTCCGCTAAGGCGGGAAATGTCAGCTCAGTGTAGTGCTTGGGGGTCATGGCTGCCGCCACAGGGGGTGGAATCAAACATAGCAAGAGAGGGGATAAGAGTCCAAGGCAAAGCGATCGCCACAATGGACGGCAACTTTGGAGCCAAACAGCCATCGCAAGAAAAAGCATAAAATAATCCTATGGAATGAAGCCAATATATAGTTCTAAATTGTCTAAATTGTGGGATATG